>CAMWRC010000262.1 GCA_947176565.1 uncultured Ruminococcus sp. | reverse complement strand
CAAAATATACAGCGTCAACATTCATTTCTTTAAGATGCGGAATCCAGTCAAGCACCTTGTCAAGGCGGTATGTTATTTCGGGATTGCTGAAATCGTTGAATTTCGGCGCACCGCAGAATCCGAGCGGATAGATGTGATAAATTATGGCGTTGTCGTACCAGTTCATTTAAAAAACCTCCTGATTGTTTATTTTTTTATTTATCTGAACCCTCAATAAAATATGATGCTTCCATGTCGGCAACATGAAGCGCGAAAGCAAGAGGATATTTTTCCAAAGCTCTGCCGATGGTATTTTTATCCTCAATACCTGAAAATCCCATATGCCAGCGTATAGCACAGGCTTCCTCACGCGTAAGCCTGCCGTTTCCGTAGAGATAGCCGGATATTATATACACTGACTTTTCGCCGTGACCGTAGGGAAGTGTATCATTTATTGTATATGCATTGTATTTTTCCCACTGACCGGTTTTGTCATTTTTTCTATTCCGGACTTCTGTTGTATAGAAATTCACCTTGCACACATCATGAAGCAGAGCGACTATTGCTATAGTTTCCTCGGAATAGTCCATACCGTACAGCTCTTTGGTTCTCGGACGCATAAGGTAATCCTTCAAACAATGATAGACGTTCACACTGTGTTCGACAAGACCGCCCTCATATGAACCATGATAGCGTGTACTGCTCGGAGCTGTAAAGAAATCTGATTTTTTCAGAAATTCCAGAAGCTTATCTGCTCCCTCACGTTTTATATTTTCGCAATATATTGAAATAAATTCCTCTTTTGCAGTCATTCCGTCCCTCCTCTGACGTAATAAGCCGATACTAATTATATCATAGTTTTAAAAAAAAAGCAAGCGTTTTTTAATTTAAAATATTTTATAATTTTTAATATTATTTTAATCCGTGCAGATTCTTCATAATATCGATATATTCATAACTGCCGATATGATTTTTTATAATACTGTCCGTAAGATTATACCAGCTTCCGCATCTGTCAAGAATTACAGCATCGGCTGTAACAACGAAGCTTTTGCTTTCAAGAATTGAATCAACAGCATTTTCTGTATAGACTTCTGTTTCAAATGGTCTTTCCTGCATTATTTCAAGAATTTTCTGTTTCAGTCTGCCTGAATTTGAAACAGGTGCATCAAGATAAAATACAGCTTTGCTGATATTGAGATTTGTAAGAGTTTCAGCAATCGCATTGACTGCCATATCTGTTTTGTCTATAAGACGATAAGTTCCCCTGAGTCCTGCAATATCTCTGATTGTTCCGTCCATACACTTGAAAAGCATTGAATCGGAATATGCTATTTCAAGGGTTATCACCGCATTGAAGCCGTCTATATACAATGTTTTCCCTGAAATGTCGCTGTCGGAAAGCTCTTTTTCCCTGCGGATTCTTATACTTTCAGCAGGAGATACAGAACGTGCTACGGCGGTTCTTTGTCTTTCGGAAAGCAGATAGTGATTTCCGACAAAATTAACAGCATTTTTCATGGCATATCCCCTGTTCACAAGAAAGTATACCTCTTCCGCAGATTTGCGGAGTTTTTCAAGATTTTCCGTTGTTCCGAAATCTCTGGCATCAGTCGGGACAAATCCTCTTTTTACCTGTTTAGGAGTATTCTGATTTTCCATTTTATCACCTCCTGAATCCTGATTAATATATTATTTTACATAATATTCTTTCATATTATCAAGACAGAGACACGCAAGCCGTCCGTCCGGACTGTACGCACCGCAGTCTATATATATATTGTTATTGCAGCGATAAATTACGGCTTCCCCGCATATCAGCGGAGTCGGAGTATGTCCCATTACAACATATACGGAATCATCATCGAAAAAACGTGTTTTCGGGTCGTTCCGTGACATTATGAGTTCTTCGGCGGTGTACTCGTCAAGTTTTTTATCGGGACGGAATCCGCCAAGACCTGCATGAACAAGAAAAAACGTCCGTCCGTTCAGATTGACAATTTCATACAGCGGAAATTCCTGCATATACCTGAGTATATCCGCACGCTCCGCCGTGGTAAGCTGGCATAAACTGTCAAATGTCGTCTTTCCTCCCCCGGAGAGCCAGCAGGCAAAATCTAATGAATCATCTTCACTCATGTGCCTGCTGAAATCATGCTCCGCCATTTCGCTGCTGAGCATTTCAAGGAAATACATTGCCATACAGTCATGATTTCCCATTAACGGATATACATTGTTTCTGTTCATCATGTCAAGAAGTATTCCTGCCGGATTTTCGCCGCGGTCAACAATATCGCCGAGAACGAAAAGTGTGTCATTATCAGAAAAATCTATCAGACGGAGCATTCTTTCATAACGTTCATATGCTCCGTGGAGGTCAGACATTACATAAGTAATATAAATCACCACCGTAATTTAAATTTTTTATTTTTTCTTTATTCTAAAAGCACTGTTGTGTATTTTTGATGCGTCAAATCCATGTGATTCAAGCTTCTGCCGTGATTTGCCGTAATGTTCTTTTCTTCCGGAATTTTT
>CAMWRC010000261.1 GCA_947176565.1 uncultured Ruminococcus sp. | reverse complement strand
GAGATTAGCTACCTCCTTTTCATGTCGTATGATGTGGAACGGAGGTATTTTTTATGAACACAACAAAATCAAAAAACACAGGCTTCGGAAGTATCAGACTTTTCGGAAATGTACGGGTCATGATAATCTCAGGACTTTTTATTGCCCTGAGCATTATCCTCGGCAAATTCGCGCATATCGCCATAGGCGACAGCATACGCATAAGCTTTGAAAATCTGCCTATCATCATGGCAGGAATCTTTTTCGGACCATTCGTGGGCGGTGCTGTCGGAATCGGTGCTGACCTCATCGGCTGTCTGCTCAAAGGCTATGCAATCAACCCGATAATTACCCTCGGAGGTGCAAGTATAGGTCTGATTTCCGGATTTATATCTGTTATTGCGGCAAAACTTCCGCTGATGTTCAGAGTTCCCATTTCTGTACTGGCTGCACATATTATCGGCTCTATGCTGATAAAATCAATCGGTCTTTATATCTATTATCATACGCCGCGCGAAGTGCTGATGCTGCGTATACCACTGTATCTCGCTACTGCCGCACTTGAATCGCTGATAATCTATCTTCTCCTGAAAAACAAAGCATTCTCAAACCAGCTCAATAAGATAACGGGAAAATAATCTATGAAAAATATATACGACTATCTGAAAATCGCTGCACAGCGCGGAAGCAAATTAGGATTGGAGCGTACAGCAGAGCTTTGTGAACGCTTAGGCAATCCACAGGGAAAAACAAAAATAATCCATGTTGCAGGCACTAACGGAAAAGGCTCATTTTGTGCAATGCTGTCAGCAATTCTGCATGAATCAGGCTATAAAACAGGTGGATTTTCCTCCCCTGCAATCACCGGTATAACCGACAGTTTCAGAATAAACGGTGTTGAAATTCCGGAAAGTGATTTTGAGGAAATTATGAAGGATATTATTCCGGAATGTGAATCCATGGACGACAAACCCACGGAATTTGAAATTCTGACCGCAGCGGCATATATTATGTTTGTCCGGAAAAAATGCGATATTGCCATTGTTGAGTGCGGAATGGGCGGTGATACCGATTCTACAAATGTGGTTGAATCGCCGCTGCTTTCAGTTATTACAAATATCGCAATAGACCATACTGCTTTTTTAGGCTCAACAATACAGGAAATCGCAGCGCATAAAGCCGGAATAATCAAATCCGGCAGACCGGTTCTGTACGGCGGAAACAATAAAGATGCACTTGAAATCATAAGCAAAACAGCAGAGAAGAAAAATTCCCCGCTATATGTAACCGAACGTTCACGCTTAACCGCTGTAACGTCTGATATATCTGGAATAAAATCAGTTTTTGATGGTATAAAAGAATATTCATGCTCACTTACCGGCGAATATCAGCTGTATAACATAGCAAATGTGCTGACTGCCGTTGAAATTCTAAGAACTGAGGGATTGAATATCCCTGAAAGTACCGTAAAAAAAGGACTTGTACATACAAAAATTCACGGACGATTTGAAGTATTTTCACTTAATCCGCCAATTATTTTCGACGGCTCACATAATCCCGACGGAATAAAACAGGCGGCAGACAGCATAGAAAAGTATTTTGATACAAAAATCGTTCTGCTTATAGGAGTAATGGCGGATAAGGATTATGAACTCTACCCGAAAATGCTCGGAAAATATATTGACCGTGTATATACAGTAAAGCCTGACAATCCCCGTGCATTGGATTCAACTGTACTTCTATCGTCATTCACGAAATACGGAATATCCGGAGCTACCTGTGACGATTCGGACAAAGTTATAAACACCGCTATCGATTACGCAGCAGAAAATAATATTCCGCTGATTGCTCTGGGTTCTCTCTATCTTTATAAGGATTTTGTCAGAATCCTAAATCTTCGTAATCTTCACGGATAAATCTATGATATGTGATATGACAGCCCTCATCTGTAAGGCAGTAATAATATTCATCAGGTTCATTATTTTCAAAATATACAAGCAGGTCAAATTCATCACTGCTGCTTTTTCGAGTTATTACATCTGATGAATACCTGCGGAAGATTTCAAGTACCTGCTCCATAGATGTACCGTGATTTCTGACCGCTGAAATAAGTTCAGCAATAAAGTCATGTCCTGTCAGATTATTTACATATGCCGTTCCCTCAGCCGGAACAGTTATACAGATTCCGTCCTTTATTTTCCGGAAATCCAGTCTGCCTAAACGTTCATATACAGAATCAGAAAAGCCGTCCAGAATATCCTGAGTGCATTCCGCACCTGTAAGATGATTTATTGATGTCTGCATATAGTTCAGACTCATGGGACGATTTTCAAATCCAAGTTTGAGCTGTGCCTCTTTGATATTGTCAATCAGATTCTTTTCAAATCTTTCGTAATTCATATTTTATCTTCCTTTCAGACAAATTTTCTGGAAATTTTACTTTTTCTGTTTACAAAACGCCCGAAATATGATATTATTATATTGGCAGAAATATGATAATATTCAGAACCTGCATAAACAACAACATATCCGGAGGACGCA
>CAMWRC010000260.1 GCA_947176565.1 uncultured Ruminococcus sp. | reverse complement strand
GCCGCCGCAGATGATGTTTCAGCAGCCTGTTATGCCGCAGCCGGTACAGGGAATGCCGGCAATGCAAGGGAATCCGCAGATTCAGGGAATGCAAAGAATGCCACAGATGCATGAAACTTCGGCAATGCAGGGTATACCGCCGGTGAATCAGAATCCGGAGAAAACTGAAAAACAGCAGCAGGAGGATTTCTGGGCGTTCTTTGACGGTGGAAACAGCACAGGTCACAAAAATACGGACGAGGAGGATTTTTTCGGAAAGACACGTACCGAACCGGAAATACCAGCCGACCCGTTTGCTGATATTGACAGCCGCAGAAAAAAGCGTGTTCAGCAGGATTATATGAATGATACTCCGGTTGTTGACGGTTCGCTTCTGGAAAAACACGAGTCAGGGAATCTCAGCAGAATATATATGCGGCAGACAGGAAACGCTTCAAATGACCTTACCGCCGGAACTGGAGAGCATAAATCCGGTTCAATGGCGGAAACGCGTGAAGTTGATGCTTCGATGCTTTCTTCGGCTATGAATGTGCGTTCGAGAGTTACTATGGGATTTGCCGGCAGAGCTAATGCTGACGAGCTGGAAGCGTATGTTCCCAGACATCATGAAGCTCTTATGTCGCAGGCAGAACATGCAGTGGAAGCAATGCCGAAAAAGATAAATCCATATGAAAGCGAGCTTGATAAAATCGAGCTGCCCGAATATATGCAGGCTAAGAAAACCGTAAAGGAAGAAACGGCTGAAATTCCGTCTATTCCGGAGGTTTAAAATAAAAAAGGAGGAATAAAAAATGAATAAGTTACTGGAGGAATTTAAGGCATTTGTCATGCGGGGAAATATTGTCGATATGGCAATAGGTGTTATCATAGGCGGAGCATTTTCAGGTCTTGTCACATCACTGCTTGATAATATTATTTCCCCGATACTTGGTTTTTTCAGTTTCGGAGGAATAAACGGACTTTCATTCACTCTCTGGCATGCTGAACTCCGTTTCGGTGCGTTCTTTATGGACGTTGTGAACTTTCTTGTAATGGCAGCGGTTGTGTTTGTAATTATGAAGCTTGTCAACACTGTAATGGACAAGTTCAGGAAGCATGAAGAAGCTGCACCGGTTGAACCTTCCAAAGAGGAAGCACTTCTTACGGAGATAAGAGATCTGCTCAAAGCGCAGAATACTGTTCAGATAAATGCAGAATCTGAGAAGAACAAAGAGTAATACATAAGGGACTGTCTGAAAGGGCAGTTCTTTTTTATTGACAAATTTTGTTTTCTATAGTATAATAGGTATCATAATCTGTTGATGTACAGAAATCAATATTGAGAGAGGATTTTTCTATGAAGTGTAAATCATGCGGAAAGGATATAGGAGACAGTAATTCGTCATTCTGCATCTATTGCGGAGCTATGTGCAGAAATCCAGAGACAGAAGAAATCCTGACAGAAAATTCCATTGAGGAAAATAAGCCGGAAATAGAAATTCCTGTATCAGGTTCGGAAAACCTGTCTGACGGAACAGAAACATCACAAGAAACAGAGATTCTGAAATTGAAAAAATGCCATGAAGAAGAAATTTTTGAAGAAGGGGTTCCAGAAGAAAAATCAGAAAAAATAAGCCTGAAAAAAACGATTCCAGAGGAAATACATGAATACGAAGCTGAACCGCCGGAAAATAATGAAATAACAGAAATAAAGGTAGGCGGAACACGTATCACTGCCGCGTTTTTTCTGTCGGTTGTTTCGGCGGTAATATTCGTAGCCGTATGTATCGCATTGAGCCTGAAACTCGGCGTAACTGCTGACGGTCTGCAAAAAAGTGTTCAGCGTATGGACGTATGGACAGTAATAAACGCTGACATCGGAGAAATGAGTCTTTCAGACAGACTTTATTATGCCTGCAATTTTGGTGATGCTTCGCAGGGATATGCGAATAAAACTGAATTTGCGGTATATCTTTCGGAGACTGATTTTATGCAGTTTATTGCTTCAAAAACAGGAAAATATGCTGATTATATTCTTAATGGCAATGGTGAATCTCCGACGGTGACAGAAAATGAACTTGCTGATTTTTTCACGGATTACAGTAATATTGGCAAGGATATATTTGGTTATTATATGCAGACATCGGATTATAATGCAATCCGGAAGAGCCTGTCGGCGAATAATATATCTGATGTTATGTCTGTAGACAGAATCGGCTGGAAACTTAATTTCCGTCTTGAAAATATACGTTTTCTGCTTTCGTACGTGACTATAGGGATTTTCGCGGCATTATTTTTAGTAATTCTTATATGGACGGCGATAATAGTTGATAAAAGGGTACGTTATCTTCTTGCAATGTATGGGAATGTTCTGTTCTGGAGCGGTGCAGTTCTGATTATTACAGGAATCGGAATATCCTGTGCTGCCGCGATTTCATATGTTCTTACTGGAAATTTTATTCTTTATATCAGCGTATCATGTCTGTTACCCACTGCTGGATATATTGTATTTATCGGCTGTGTGAGCTTAGTCATAGGATATATTC
>CAMWRC010000259.1 GCA_947176565.1 uncultured Ruminococcus sp. | reverse complement strand
AATTGATACTATGGCTGGCGCAAAAGACTATATTTTTTAATATTTTTGTGGTATAATAGTAATTATAGTCGTATAAATAAAATAAGAACGGAGCTGAAAAAATGCCTAAGAAAAAAATAACAAAGGAAAAAAGCATAAACAGAACTAAGACAACAGTCGAGCTTACAATATGCTTTATTGTATTGGGTACTGCCGCATATGTTGGCTACAGCTGCTGGAAACACGCACAGATAGTTCCCGAAACTTCAGATATTGCTTCAGATGTCAGTGAAATCGAAATTCCTGATACGTCCGATGTTCTTGACCCGAATAAGATAATTTTTACTTCGGTTACAGTAGATACACGCTCTAAATTTGACGGCGAACTCATTCTTGTAAACAACGACCACGAATATTACGAAAACGAGAACGCCGACCTCGTAAGTATTATGGAAATGAACGACCAAACCGACAGACATATGTTCACCGCCGTTGACTATACCTATAAAATACGCCGCAGCGTTTATGAACCTATGGCGCAGATGATAGAGGATTTCTATGAAAAATATTACAACGATACACTGATTATATACGGCTCATACCGTACTAAGGATTTTCAGGAGGAGCTATATAACAATTTCATCAATTCCGGAAATGACGATTCAGAGGAAGCTCCCATTGTTGCACCCGCCGGATTCAGTGAACATGAAACAGGTTACGCTTTCGATTTCAGCGAAACTGTAAACTACGACTATCAGGGAGATGGCGATTTCAAATGGCTCAATGATAACTGCTATAAATATGGATTTATTATCCGCTATACAGAAGATAAAAAAGATATTACAAAATACCGCTCAGAACCGTGGCATTTCCGGTATGTCGGGATTCCCCATGCAACATATATGACAAAACAGAATCTTTGCTTTGAGGAATATATCAACCTGCTGAAAAATAATTACGAGTACAGCGGCGAACATCTTCTTGTAACAGACGACGACGGCAGAAATTATGAAATTTTCTATTACGCGTCCGATGACGGCGCAGATGTTACTTCTGTTCCCGTTCCGTCAGGATATAAATATGATATTTCCGGAAACAATGTTGACGGCTTTATAATCACTGTATATACAGATGAAAAAGTTCCTTTCGGCGAAGAAAATCCGGATTCTGCAACGACAGAACCCGAATCCGAAACCGCAGACGAACAGGAATACTGATAATCTATAAAATTCTTAAAACTTTTCTAAAAAAGTCCCTGTATTTCCTGAAATGTCAGTTCCGGCTGCAATGCCATATTTATTCCCAGTGATATGAGCTGCGATGCTCTTTCGGTCAGACGGTCTATATCACGCGGAGTAACTATCATGTTCGGCGTATCGTCAGGAAGTTCGATTCCGGCAAGACTGCGGACTATCGTGTGCATATCGACTACAGTTGGTACACCCACTGCAATGACCGGAATCCCCATAGTTGCCGCTGAAAGCTCCTTGCGTGAATTTGCTACTCCACTTCCGGGGGAAATTCCGCTGTCGCTTATCTGAATTGTCGTTCCGAGACGGCTTATATCCGAACAGGCAAGCGCATCAACCGCAATAATTGCTGATGGATTTATTTTCCGGCATACTGCACAAATCAATTCCGCGGTTTCGATTCCTGTCTGTCCGAGAACTCCCCCGGCAAGACTGCTCACAGGTCTGAGATTCATAAGAAATTTTTCCTCATCGCTGTCAAACTCGCTTTTCAGATGACGTGTAGCAAGCACTTTTTCAGCTGACAGCGGTCCTACTGCATCAGGCGTAATATCGCGATTTCCGAGACCGGCAACAAATACTTCGCCGTCTGGTATAAGCTGCGAAAGTTCGCCGGCAAGTTCGGACGCCATTTCTTCGTACTCATCTGAAAAACGGCTCAGACTTCCGCTTTCAAGTGTGATATATCTTCCCTTTACCTTTCCGAGCGTATTCCGGTGACTGTCATCGTCAATGATTATTTCTGTTATACTGAACGCCTTTCCGCGTGTTTTCATATGAATCCCTTTAGGGAGGTTATGTGTATTTACCTGTTCAACCGCCAAATCAGACCTGAATCCCATAAATTTCTCCTTTAACCGATAATTATTTGTTTAAATTGCCTATTGATTTTTTTTGAAGTAAATGGTATAATTGTTGTTGTCTCAGTGGGTAGCTGTGCGTTGCAGCTGCCAGCACACTGTAATGGTGTGTTTATTTTATGTAATATTCCGCGGTGAATACGCGGAAATTTTCGGGAGGTGTACAGAATGCCAAATATTAAATCTGCTAAGAAAAGAGTTAAGGTAAACGCTTCAAAGGCTGCTGCCAATAAGTCAAGAAGATCTAATCTCAAGACTGTTATCAAAAAGGCTGATGCTGCCTGCACTACTGGTACTGCTAATAAAACAGAAGCTGTAAGACTCGCTATAAAGAGAGTTGACCAGGCATGCGCAAAAGGTCTTATGCATAAAAATAAGGCTGCAAGAAAGAAATCACAGCTTGCAAAAATGCTCAATGCAGCCGAATAATCAGGTAATTG
>CAMWRC010000258.1 GCA_947176565.1 uncultured Ruminococcus sp. | reverse complement strand
GATATGCGGAATAACCTGAACTGTACCGCCGAGATAATCGCCGCGGCGTTCTTTTGTGATTACATTCCAGTATATTTTTCCGGTTGTGACATTTGAATTTACTGTCAGATTCTCATCAACGAATCTTTCATAGTGACCTAAATCCAAATCAGTTTCCGCACCGTCATCAGTAACAAATACTTCACCATGCTGATACGGCGACATTGTGCCGGGGTCAACATTGATATATGGGTCAAATTTCTGGATAGTCACCTTGTAACCTCTTTGTTTCAGCAGTCGTCCAAGTGACGCTGCTGTTATACCTTTGCCGAGTCCCGAAACAACTCCGCCAGTAACAAATATGAATTTTGGCTGCATCTGCTTTTCTCCCTTTTAATTAACAATCAGTTTGATGCTCCCATAAGGATTTTGTTTTCTTCTTCCGTATCCTGAAGAGCTGCATAACCCTCTTCGCCGGTACGGATTTTGATAACATTCTCGATGTCATAGATAAATAATTTTCCGTCTCCGTAGTTTCCTGTATAGAGTGAAGCGCGTGCCGCATCTACAACGCGGTCTACCGGAACTGCACATATTGCAATTTCAGCCTTTATTTTCGGCAGGAGATTCATTTCTATCTTAGCACCGCGGTAATATTTCTGCTTCTGACCTTTCTGCATACCGCAGCCGAGAACGTTTGTAACAGTGATTCCGGTAATTTGTATAGATTCCATTGCCTGAATGAAATCCTGTAATTTCTGCTGTTTGAATACGGCAACGACTTTAGTCATCTTCGGAGTGCCGTCAACATTCGGAACTGAATAATTTTTGACTTCCACAGCTTCATTCACCGGTACTGCCGGTTCAACTTTCTGAACTGATTTTGCATCGTCCTTTGTGTAGCCCTGCATTGAAATATCGCCAAGTGACGGAGCAAAATCCGCATATGAACTGATAAGTCCATGCTCTGTAATGTCAAGTCCGAGAATTTCTTCCTGCTCTGTTGCACGGAGACCGATAGTCTTTTTAATCACGAAGAATACTATAGTCATTGTGACTGCCGTCCATGTACCTACTGCAAGAATACCAAGAAGCTGTTTTCCGAGAAGTTCAAATCCACCGCCGTAGAAAAGTCCTTTGCCGGCGATTCCGCTTGCGCCTCCTGCCTGAGCGATTGCAAATCCGGGAGCTTTGTCAGTAGCAAAAAGACCTACTGCTATTGTTCCCCAAAGACCGTTCATCATGTGAACCGCAACCGCACCTACAGGGTCATCAACATGAAGTACATAATCCAGAAACCATACGCCGAAGCATACGAGAAGTCCGGAAACAATTCCGACCATTATTGCACCGAAAGCGTCCATGACATCACAGCCTGCTGTGATTCCTACAAGACCTGCAAGAGATGCGTTCAGACACATCGAAACATCAGGTTTGCCGTATTTGAGCCATGTAAATACCATACATACCACTGTTGCTATGGCAGGAGCTATAGTTGTTGTAAGGAAGATAGAGCCGAGCATTTCAGTTGACTGTGAAGCGGCAGGGTTGAATCCATACCAGCCGAACCAGAGGATAAACACGCCTAATGCTCCGATTGTAAGATTGTGACCGGGAATAGCGTTTACTTTTATTTCGCCGTCTTTTGTCTTTGTGAATTTTCCGATACGCGCTCCGAGTATTGAAGCACCTACAAGAGCTGAGATTCCGCCTACCATGTGGATTGCGCATGAACCGGACAAATCATGGAATCCGAGCTGATAGAGCCAGCCGTCGGAATTCCAAATCCAGTGCGCTTCAATAGGATATATCAGCGCGCTGATAACTCCGGAATACACACAATATGAAAGAAATTTTGTTCTTTCAGCCATAGCTCCGGAAACGATTGTAGCTGTTGTTGCACAGAAAACAAGATTGAATACAAAGTTTGAGAAATCAAAGCTGTCATATGATGTGAATATGTCAAAACCAGGTTTGCCAATAAGACCCATGCAGTCCTCTCCGAGAAGAAGTCCGAATCCTATAAGTATGAACATTACTGTACCAATGCAGAAGTCCATAAGATTTTTCATAATTATGTTGCCTGCATTCTTTGCACGTGTGAATCCGGTTTCAACCATTGCGAATCCTGCCTGCATAAAGAATACCAGCGATACAGCTATCAAGAACCATACACCAAAAACTTTAGCACCTGCGACGCTTTCAATAACGTCTATGAGTTCCTGAGATATTTCTGCCATGATAATTACCTCCCTTGAATTAAGTACTTGTTCTAAAAGCAAGTACAAAAGGGTATATGATATTCCGGAAAATCACAGCTGCCGGAAATCATACACCCCATTGTGTATAATATTTATCTTTGCGCAAAAATAAAAAGGGAACTACAGAATGATTTCACAATCCGCAGCGCCCTTGCTGTTTACAATGCTATTATATACCCTTTCCTGCAATTTGTCAACCCTTTTTTGTAATTTTTATGTTATGCACAGTTTCTTTTATATAAATACGTAAAAAATAAGTGTATATTATACAAACCTGATAGCATAAGAAATA
>CAMWRC010000257.1 GCA_947176565.1 uncultured Ruminococcus sp. | reverse complement strand
ATACATAATATTACATTGATTGTCAACAGGATTAAAAATTACTGTTGAATACATAATTAAATATATAAATATATAGATAAAAATCATCATCTGTCCGTCATACACGTACACAGCATTCCCGATAACGGACATTTTTCGCTGAAAATACCAAAAATTCACAGAAATATACAGTATTATTCGTAATCTTGTCACTTGAAATTATCCTGTTTGTGTGATATACTTTATATTGACGGAAATTGAAACCCGTCTTTTAATAAACTGAAAGGTGTGTTCCCGATGAATCTATCCGAAATGAATAAAGAACAACTGTTAAAATTTAAAGACGATACTCAGCAGCTTTACAACGATTTCAGGTCAAAAGGTCTCTGTCTGAATATGGCACGCGGAAATCCATGCAAGGAGCAGCTCGAACTCAGCGTTGATATGCTTCATTCCTTTGATGATAACGACTTTACCAGCACAAACGGCATTGATGTGAGAAACTATGGTCTTCTTGACGGTATTCCCGAAGCAAAAAAACTCTTTTCGGATATGATAGGCGTTGATGATGACGAAGTTATCATTTTCGGAAACTCCAGCCTTAATGCAATGTTCTGGACTGTACAGACCGCTTTCAATAAAGGCGTACTCGGAAATACTCCGTGGTCACAGTTAGATAAGGTTAAATTCCTCTGCCCTGTTCCCGGATATGACAGACATTTCAAGGTAACTGAATTTTTCGGCATCGAAATGATTAATATTCCTATGACCCCCACAGGTCCGGATATGGATATGATTGAAAAACTCGTTTCAGAAGATGAGGAAATCAAGGGTATATGGTGCGTTCCGCAGTATTCCAATCCCGACGGAATCTCATACAGCGATGAAACTGTAAGACGTTTCGCAAATCTTAAGCCGAAAGCCAAGGATTTCCGTATTTTCTGGGATAATGCCTACTGCATACATCACCTCACGGAAAATCCGAATTATATCCTGAATATTCTCGACGAAGCCAAAAAAGCAGGAAATGAAAATCTTGTATATATTTTCGGCTCGACATCAAAAATCACATTCCCCGGCGCAGGCGTTGCAGTTATGGGCGCAAGCAGGGAAAATGTCGAGAATCTCAAAAAACATCTCGGCATAAGCATTATCAGCTACGACAAGATGAATCAGCTCCGCCATGTCAAATTCTTCGGCACTTTTGAAAATATGGTTGAGCATATGAAAAAACATATGGCAATCATTGCACCAAAATTCAAGCTTGTATGCGATATGCTCCGCAAGGAAATAGCACCTCTTGGAATCGGTGAGTGGACCGAACCGGAGGGCGGTTATTTCGTATCTTTCAATTCCATGAACGGCTGTGCTAAAAGAATAGTTAAGCTTTGCAGCGAAGCCGGTGTTACACTCACTGGTGCAGGCGCAACATTCCCGTATGGTGTTGACAAGAACGACAGAAATATCAGAATTGCTCCTACATATCCCTCAATGGACGACCTCGAAAAGGCTATGGAACTTTTCATAATCAGCGTAAAACTTGCAAGCGTTGAAAAGCTTCTTGGTGATATAAAATAACATGAGATAATTAAAAAACTCCGGAAAGAAAAAATTTCCGGAGTTATTTTGTTATTCGCTGTATGCTGTTTCATAAATCAGATTAAAATTTGCCTCTGAATCAAATCCGAGTGCTTGTCCGCCGTCGCTGGTGTACTGGTCATAATATGTTCCGTCCGCCGGTATCTGTAACTGCTGTCGTTCGTATCCTGCAAAAAACGGCAGTCTCAGCGAAAGAAAATACATATCCGTACTGCTGATATTTGTGGATATACCCGGCAGTACACTTGCTGAGAGCTTAGGCATTATAGTTGGATTCAGACTCTTAAGCTTGTTCATGACAAGTTCCATAACTTCGCGCTGACGTTCCGTGCGTTCAAAGTCCGCATTTCCGACATAGCGTATACGCGCATATGAAAGTGCCTGTTTGCCGTTAAGATGAAGCTTGCCGCTTTTGTCAAGAAGGTCATCAAAAATATTATCTCCCATAAGTTCATTGACTTCCGCCTGTAGAATTGTATTTATTTCCTGCATTTCCGCGTCATTCACTTCAATATCAATTCCTCCTACGGAATCCACTATATTGGCAAAGCTGACGAAATTCAGCGATACGTAATCATCAATTTTTACTCCGAAATTATGTTCTATTGTATCCATCAGAAGCTCAGCTCCGCCATATGAATAGGAAGCATTGAGTTTATCCCAGCCGCGCCCCGGAATTTCAACATAGCTGTCACGCATGAATGATATGAGACTGACTCTGTTTGTGCGGCTGTTTGCCGAAGCCATTATTATAGTATCGGAACGTCCTGCATCGCTGGATGTTCTGCCGTCTGTGCCGATAAGCAGAACATTTGTAACATAATTTTTTGATAACGCACTTTCATTTCTGAATCGGTTTCCGGTTTCGACATACTCCATTTTTTTGATAAGGCTCATTGCCGTGCAGGAATACACAAGAAGCAGAAGCGAAAAAATTATCAGCACTGTCAGGAGA
>CAMWRC010000256.1 GCA_947176565.1 uncultured Ruminococcus sp. | reverse complement strand
ATATATACCTGTGTTCAGATACGTTTTCTGCCGAATTTTAAGTTTTTTTCTTGACATTTGGAATATTTTGTATTATAATAAAAGATATGTATATTGGAATAAACTGAAAACCTGTGCCTGAATACACACTGAACAGGCTTTAAGAACAAAACGAGAGGAATAAAATGAGAAAAAAACATATACGCTGGGGAAAGCTGATTAGCGCAATGTTTGGTGTGTCTTTCATTATTTTCTGTACTGACGGGCTGCGCCGTTTTGTTTCGAGGGACAAAACTTCCGAAAAAATAACCGAGATAGGAACTTTTCTTCATACAGGCGAGATTCCCGACGGAAAAAATGAAGAAACAAATAAAAATACTGCGGCAGGTTCAGGATATAAAACAGAGATACTTACATCTGACAAGCTTTCTCAGGGCTATCTTGCTCTTTCTAATGCAGTGAATCCTCCGTCGGCAGTTTCATTGCAGTATTTTGTCAATCTGTATGATAATAAGAACGAGTTCTATGATGTAATGGATAATACCGCCATACTGAACAGAGAGGCGGCAGCTGCTCTTAACCGTCTCATGGCGGATTATGCGGCTGCAACATCACTTACGAATTTTATCGTATGCGGAACTACAGGAACATATACCGCCGAGGACTGGGCGATTCCGAGAAGCTGTCCCGATTCTGCGGCAGGAAATTCCGTTGATTTGGCAATCAAATATAACGGTGAAATAATTCAGTACGACGGTCTTGACAGCGAGAGCTGGATTATCCGGAACTGCCACCACTACGGATATATCGTACGCTATCCCGAGGGCAAGGAGGATATAACCGGTGTGGAATATGCACCGTGGCATCTTACGTATGTCGGACAACCTCATGCTTCGGCAATAAAAGAATTTAATATGTGCCTTGAGGAATATGTTTCAGCTATCGGCAGACTTGATAAATCGCAGTTTGTATATGATGTGGGAATAGATAAGTATGAGGTCTATTATGTGCCGACGTTCGGTGATTCTACAGAAATCAGAGTTCCCGAAAACAGGGACTATGATGTGTCCGGCGACAACTTCGGCGGATTCATAATAACAGCAAAGAAATAGAAACGGTTCGGAATATTAAATTCTGAGCCGTTTCTTCATATCATAAGCTTTTTCTGCATAGAATGTATGGGGTGATATTGTATGAAGAAAATTTGTATCATTATAGCTGCCATACTGACAGCAGGACTGATATTTCCGGAAAATATTCACGCAGAAGATGTTTCCGGAACATCTGCATATGTGCTTATGGAAGCCTCAACCGGTATTGTTCTTGAGGAGGAAAACAGCAGTAAACAGCTTAATATCGGCTATCTAAGCAAGCTCATGACTATACTGCTCATCGCGGAAGATATTGAGACGGGAAAATATCTGCTTTCAACAGAGCTGACTGCTTCGGAAAGCGTAAAAGATACGAAAGGTTCTGTTATATGGCTAGAAACGGGAGACCGTATGACTGTAGACGAACTTCTGAAAGCGGTAATTGTCGGAAATGCAAACGATGCTGTTACAGTTCTTGCGGAAAAATCTGAAAGAAGCATTGAAAATTTCACCATGCGCATGAACAGTGAGGCATTTGACCTTGGTCTCAGAGATACTGCGTTTCTGTCTCCTTACGGATATTACGACAAACGCGAATATTCTACCGCCCATGATGTGGCTGTTATATGTTCGGAGCTGGCAGAATATGATTTCCTGAAACCGTATTTCAAGATATGGCGCGATTTTATAAAAGAGGGAAAAACAGAACTCGTCAACGAGAATACTCTTTCCCGAACGTATGAAAATCATGCAGGATTCAAGGCAGCACATTCTGAACAATCTGGATTCTGCATTGCCGAAGCAGGAGAGAATGAAAGCGGAATCTGCTATATAGCTGTGATTTTAAATGCGCCGGACAGCGATACTTCATTTAAGGAAGCGAGACAGCTCATAAAAAAGGGATTCAGCAATTACAAGGTGACGGCGACAATGTTTCCGGACGAAATGCTTATGCCGGTTAAAGTTCGAAGCGGTCGTGAAACAGCAGTTGAAATCTCACTCCGGAGACAGAGCAGACTTGTTATTCCGAAAAATGTCGCGGAACTGAGTACAGCTGTAGTTATTCCCGAATATCTGAACGCTCCGGTGAAGCAGGGACAGGTCATAGGCACAGCGGCTTTCTACAGTGAAAAAAATCAGGTATGCGAAATAGATATAATCGCTGAAAATGATGTTGAAAAACTCGATTTTCTGTATGTGTTCAAGGAAATGTTGTTAAATCTGCTGAAATAATCTGTTGAAATTTGTTGTGATTTCACAAAAGTGGATTTAGTTTATAAAGGTACTTGAAAATTTTTCAAAAATATGGTATTATATAATAGATAATTTGATAACGGCTCATTGCCGTGCATGGAGGTAAAAGATAATGTCATTAAAGCTTAACACAAAATATCTTCAGGATTTTGTCAACGCTGATGAACTTGAAGGCATAAAAGCTCAGGTTGAAGCCGCTGCCGCTTCACTTCATAACAAATC
>CAMWRC010000255.1 GCA_947176565.1 uncultured Ruminococcus sp. | reverse complement strand
GGATTTTACACGTCTGTCTACGTCCTGACCGCGTTCAAGAACTATCGGTTCTGCGCCGGCATATGCAAGAACAAGAGCGGCAAACATTCCAGCCGGTCCGAATCCAACCACAACAGGACGACTTCCGGCAGAAACAACCGGAATATTGTATTTATTCTCCTCGATACGCACGGAATTTTTCAGCCTTTTAAGCAGATTTTTCTCGCCTTTTGTGGAAATATCTACTGAAATAATAAAATGTACGTCGCTTTTCTTTCTTGCATCAACAGATTTTTTTGAAAGCTTCAATGATTTTATATGGCTTTCAGGAATATCAAGCTTTCGGGCGCAGAACGGCATAATATCTGTAAAATCAAAATCGAGCGGAACTCGTATATTACTGACTCTTATCATTTTTTCACACTCCTGAGAGATTTTCCGCAGCTTCCGCCGGCAAGCATACCTGACGACCACGCCCATTGCAGATTATATCCGCCGCAGTCCCCGGCAGTATCAAGAATTTCGCCGCAGAGATACATTCCTTTGTGAAGCCTTGACTGCAAATTTTCATCAACGCATGAACTGTGAATCCCGCCCATTGTGGTCTGTGCATTCTGCCATGAAGCACAGCCGGATACTTCAAATTCAAGCGATTTGATATTGCTGATAACAGATAATATTTCAGAATTTTTCAACAATGAAATCATATCAGTAAGAGGTCTCTGCACTGATTTTTTAGTAATGTACACAGCAAGATTTTTCACGAAAATACCGGTAAGCAATTCCTCAAGAGGCAGATTTCCGTGTTGTTTTCTGATTCTGAAAAGATAGTCTGACAGCTCTGAGATGTCAATATCGGGAAGAAAATCAGCGCGCAGCCTGAGTCTGCCCTCATATTTTCCGAAAAGATATGCAAGATTGAATACGCATATCCCTGAAATATTATTCTCATTGAACTGCATTTCTCCGTATTCTGTCCGGAGTATTTTTTCTCCGGAAACAGCGGATATACAGCCCTTGACACGAACGCCTTTAAGACCTTTGAGAGATTCGGGACTTACTCTGAGAGGAGCAACAGCAGGACAGATTTTCTCTGTTCTGTAGCCCATATTCCTGAGAATACGCATAACAGAACCGTCTGTTCCGAAAGACGGAGCAGCATATCCGCCTGCTGCAACTATAAGCCGCCTGCATACAATTTCTCCGTTTTTATGTATAAGCCGGAATCCGTTTTTTTCCGGCTGAATACCAGTAATCCCGCAGTCGCAGATTATATTAACACCCAGCATATCAAGCCGCAGCCGCAGAGCGTTCAGAACAGTAGCCGAATTGTTGCTCCGCGGGTAGATTCCACCCTCACGTCCCTCACTTCCGTTTACGCAGAGAACACCGAGATAGTCCGTGAAAAATACTTTGTAATCCGGCATACGGCGTATAATATCAACTGCATTGACAGTACCGTGATAATTTTCTTTTTTCAGAACAAGATTGCTGAGATTACATTTTCCGTTTCCAGAAGCAATAATCTTTTTTCCCACACGGGGAAGCCGTTCAATAACAGTAACATCAGCATTACTGTATGTTTCTTTTGCCGCAGCAGCAGCTGTAAGACCTGAAGCTCCGCCGCCAATAACTGCAATATCTGTAGTCATTTACTCATCTCCTGCCGGAAGAATATCTATCCTGACAATTTCAGGACGGTTGCCAAAACGCAAAGGAATCGGAGAATCGCCGATTCCGGAAGTTATGAACATAGTACCGCCGTTATATTCAAACCAGCCTTTATCGAAAACAACAGCATTTTTCCTTAGCGTAGGAAAAAATTCCTCATTTATAGCGTCAAAAAGAGTACCGATGAACGGCAGACGAACCATTCCGCCGTGAGTATCGGCGCATAATGTAAGGTCAGCTCCGAAAGCGGCAAATTCCTGATAATTCGGTATATGTGCAAGAAGCATACTGAAACATTCCTGATTAATTTTGAATTCGTTGTTCAGGTTGAAAGTAGGACTGTAATAAACATTATCAATTCCCATAATCTGTATTCTGTTTCCGTTTATTTCTGTGTATTCTTCCTTATAATTCATGACATGAACTCCATTATTTCTGAGTGCTATAAAATAGTCCTCCGAGGTATCATGGTCTCCGGAAACAAAATATGTTTCATATTTTTTGGCAATATCCGTCATAAGTTCAAGAGCAATATTTATTTCACTCTGCGGACTTCTGCGGCTGTACATATCACCCAGAACGATAACCGCATCAGGAGAGATTTCCTCTATTCTTTTCATTATGGTACTGTTTGAAATGCTGTATTTATGCGCATGAAGGTCACTTAAAACAGCAAGACATACTGGTGCTGAAACTTTTGATGTAACTGTTGATGTTTCAACGGTTTTGAGCGTATAGTTATTAAACCACCAAACTATGAATACAAATATCAGGAATAAGATAAATTTACTGAGAATATGTTTCCTGTTTTTTTTCTGTGATTTATCTGCCATATCTGTGTGAACATCTCCTGTAAATGAAAAACAAATTCTGATTTATTATCTTCTTATATGTACATCAAGC
>CAMWRC010000254.1 GCA_947176565.1 uncultured Ruminococcus sp. | reverse complement strand
AACCGGTAAGACCAGTTTCCGCACCTGTACTTGAAGACATAGCACCTGAACCGGTAAGACCAGTTTCCGCACCTGTACTTGAAGACATAGCACCTGAACCGGTGCAACCTGTTTCAAAACCGGCTTCTGATGATATTGCATTTGAAAATTTATATGATGAACGCCCCGTGCTTGAAGATATTCCGGAAGATGAGGACGACGACGAACTCGGATTCATTTCCGAAGCTCTTGAGCCGAAATCACCTGTAATTGATGATATTTCTGCTGCACTATCTGCACTCAATGCTGTTTCTGCACCGGTTAAGACTCAGCCAGCAGCTTCTGCACCAGTTCCGGTTCAGCCAACAGCATCTGCACCGATTCCTGTTCAGCCGGCAGCATCTGCACCGGTTCCGGTTCAGCCAACAGCACCTGCACCGGTTCCGGTTCAGCCAACAGCACCTGCACCGGTTCCGGTTCAGCCGACAACTCCTATGCCGATTCCTGTTCAGCCGGCAGCTCCTATGACAATTCCTGTTCAGCCAGTATCACCCATGCCGATTCCTGTTCAGCCGGTAGCACCTGCACCGATTCCGTATCAGGCAGTATCTCCAGTACAGCCAGCAGGTGTTGTGGGTCAAATTATGTCCGTTCCGCAGCTTACAGGATATGATGCTGCCGGTCAGCCTATATACTCATATATTCAGATGCAGATTCAGGGATATGATATGAACGGTCAGCCTATGCTTGTACCGGTTGCCGGACAGATTTCCGGACAGAATATTCCTGCTGCAAATGCTCCGCTTACATTTAATCAGACATTCAATCAGAATACACGTCTCCGCGATGCTGTAGCCGCCGCACAGGAAGTCCCGACATCTGTCAAGGATATGACTCCGGGTCAGAGAATTGCCGCCGCCGAAGCAGCAAAGGGTTCTCCGGCGACTGCAAATGTATCGAAGATTGCTACAAATCCTCATGCACGCTCGACATCTCAGGCATTTATCAGCGCGATTTCTGAATCAAAGGAATACGCCGACAAGAGTCTTACTGAAACACAGGGACTTCAGCAGAGAACAGTTGTACTTGATTCTATTGAAGATGTTCTTTCGCAGCTCGGCGACAGTTCGCTGAAAGAGAAAAAAGCAGCCGAAGCAAGAGCGCGTTCTGTATCTGTTCCGCAGTATGATGAATACCGTCCGGGAGCTGCCAGAAAACCGTATTCTTCGCCGTCCGGAACATCTTCTTCACCGATGCCGTCAGCTCCTACCGCACCGCAGCGTCCGCTTACCAAAGCTGAGGAAAAGGCAATGAAGAAGCAGGCAAAAATTGATGCTAAATTCCAGAAAGAAATGGCAAAGAGAAAATAAAATAAAGTAACGAGGTCAGAAATGGATAAAAACGAATTGATAAAAGAACTGCACGCAAAACTTGGCGATTCAGCTGAGGAGAATGACAGAATACTCAAGGCTGAAGCTGAAAAATACGCTCATGCCGGCGACCTTGACAGCTTCAACGCTGTCGGGGAGCTTATCATGGAGCTGATGCCGGAGGAACGCAAACAGGAAATTGAACGTCTTACTCATCTTGACGGTGAACGTCTTGACATGGTATATAACCGCATTGTCGATATGATAAACAAGAAGCAGATAATCGAAGCTGTTCCTGTTGCCGAAAGGCTTTATAAAAAAATAATTCTTGAATATGCTCCTACTGAAAAATCAAAATTTGTTTCTCTGCGTAATCCTTTTGAGGATAATCTTTGTCAGCTGCTTTTCAAACAGGATAAGATACTCAACCGCACGCCTTTTGATTTTTCTGCATACATTACGACATATGCATATCTTCTTGTTGAGACTGGAGCTAATATTGATGCTATCCCGATACTTGAACGGGCGATTGAATACAATCCGGTTGATGCAGGACCGCGATTCGAGCTTACTGAAATATACAAGATAATCCGGAATAAGAAAATGGTTTTTGAAACCACACGTGATACATTGAAAATTGCATCATCACCGGTATCAATTGCGCGCTGTTATGCAAATATCGGATATACGCTTGTGGATTATGGAGAATATGAGGACGCTGTGATTTTCTATACAGCAAGTGTGATGTTTGCTCCTAATCCTGCGATTCCTCTTGAAATGAAACATCTTGCAGATTTGAAAGGCAGCCCGATAGTCCGACCTACTCAGAAGCAGATAATTGATACAATGAAAAAATATGATATTGAGTTCGGACCAGACAGAAAGGTAATTGAAGTAGCTGCACAGCTTGCGACGCATTATATTGCGAAGAAAGATATTCCGAATGCGCTGAACGCACTCAAGATAACGTATAATCTGACGCTTGACGAAGAAGTCAAAAAGCTTATTCTCAGGCTTGACCCAAATTCACCGATGCTGAGACCAAAAGAAGAACAAGAATAATATAATAATAAAGATAGAAAGCACAGATGATTTTAAGTCGTCTGTGCTTTTGTTTTATCAGAAAACAAATTAAAAAGAGATGGAAATTTGTTGACATT
Organism: uncultured Ruminococcus sp.; assembly: GCA_947176565.1. Taxonomy (GTDB): domain Bacteria; phylum Bacillota; class Clostridia; order Oscillospirales; family Ruminococcaceae; genus Ruminococcus. Next base: position 47 of record CAMWRC010000254.1, on the reverse strand, counting down.
TATATGAATGTGAGTTATAATATTAAATAGAATAGGCTGATTATTAT
>CAMWRC010000253.1 GCA_947176565.1 uncultured Ruminococcus sp. | reverse complement strand
GTCTTTGTACTGATATATGTCAGAAAATCTGACGTTTGATACAACCACATCATCGGCAGAAGTACATATTTCAGGAATGACTGTTGTCATTGGAACTGCGAGACACAAAGCAAGCGCAGCCGCTAAGATTCTTTTGTAATTCATAAATAATTTCCTCCTTAATATGCGTATGCGAAAGTCTGTTCTGTATATTCTGAATCGGCAGAATACTTGTACGTAATTGTAAGCTGTTCATTTTCAATTGTTATTTTATATTCGCCTGATGACATAACAATTTTTTCTCCTTTTTCGCCCTCAGCGTATGAAATATAGCTGCCCTGCTTTACAAGCTGATAACCTTCGTCCAGTTCAACAGTACCGATATAATCATATCCGCTGTACTGTACAGGACCTCCGCCTAAATGGAGACGGTAAATATCAGCAGCGTTTTTGTTGCCGAAAGTATACTGATTTACCATAACAACATTTTCGCCGAACTGGAGTATGGCACTTTCGCCGTCAGTATGTGGCATATCATCATTCATATTGATATTATTTACGCTGACAGCTTTTCCCGAATATATTCTGCTTGTTTGGATAATATGCAGGAAACTTCCGCCCATACAGCTTAAAGGCTGAACATTTGAGAGTGTTATATTAAGTCTGTCATCGGTTTTTGCGGAATTTATAAGACTGTGAGTTGAACCGATAATATCATTATCAACCCACATATAAACGGAATATCTATTCCAGTTGACAGAATCCGAAGATGATTCGGGGAATAAAAATTCAATCATTTCATCTGACATACATTCAGAAAGATATGCTCTCATTTCCACATCTGAGTTAACCCATGCACCGTCTTTTGAGTAGCACTTGATAGTTTCGTCATTCAGTTCAAAACCGTTCATTTCGGCAATAGAAAACAAGTCACAGCTTGTGTATGAAACATCAACAAAAGCTTCCCATGATTTTTCCTTAAAAGCATCTGCAAAGTGATATTGTTTTTTAGGAATAACAACCTGATTTATCTGTATGCCTGAATCAACAAACCCGTCGATGAATTTTCGGTCATATGTGAAAACAATGTTTCCATATTCATCTTCGCTGACATCAACGGAGGTTATCCAATCATCACGCCATTTCTGATAATAGAGGTCAATAATCAGAACATTATCTTCAAAAAATTCATCATTGTAAGTCTCTTTCAGAGACATTTCAACTCCTGAATGGAATTTGCCGTCCAGATAAGTATCAAGTTCTTCGGAGTTGGTAATAACGGACGGCTTTGAATATGAACTTGTTATGGCACTATCAGTTATTGCATTTGTGAAGTCCGTTTTCATTGTCATTTCAACAGGCTGTTCAACTCTTTCCCATGTATAATCACCGTCTGCCCATAAATCTTTTGGTACTGCAACTTCTGCAATATATGGCGGTAAAGGCTGATACCATGTTAAACCATAGGGAGTTGAATCGTAATATTTTATTACAAGCTTGTCGCCCTCATACTGAATTGATTCAAATTCATACCCTGCTGTACCCGGCAGATAATTCAGCAGTAATATATTATTAGCGAAAAATTCGTCATCATAGCGTGAATACAAATCATCAAGCACTTCCTGACAAGCGGCATCTATGAATACGCACGTTCCGTCAGTGGTCATTACACTATAAGGAGATAAGTAATATTCAAGGTCTTCAACGGAACGGATAATACGGGCACTTCCTGACGGTCTTGAATATTTTACGCCGGGCGGTATTGATGTATCAACCTGTGTGAATCTGCTTTCGATTTTTACATTATCTTTACTTATTCCGCACCATTCATCAAAAACTTTCTTTAATTTCACGTAGTCAAAAGCATCAATTCTGCCGTCATCGTTCAGGTCTGCAATAGTTATGCCGAACTGTGAAGTATTAATAGTATCTGCACCGAGAAGATAACGCTGCATACATACAAGGTCGGCTATATTTATAGTCCAGTCTAAATTAACATCGCCTGGTATTGGCGGTTCAAGGGCGGCAGATGATACAGCAGGAAGTGCTGTAAGAACTGCAATTCCGGCTATGGCTGATATAATATGTTTTTTCATGGCAATTCTCCTTTTCATATCTTTCTGTAATGTTTAACGGAAAAAAAAGGAGAATGTGCGGATAAAAATGTAAATATTCTGTGAACAGTTACTTTAGTTCGCTGATAAGCTTTTTCCGGTACATCAGAGCTGCCTGCTCAGTCTTATTGCTTCCGAATTTATAGTATACTTTATCCCTGAGTGCGTCCGGAAGATACTGCTGTTTTACATAATGATTCGGATAATTATGCGGATAGAGATAATTCTGTCCCAAAACAGCCGCACCTGTTCCGTCGAAGTGTTTGTTTTGCAGATGACGCGGAAAATCAAGTGCATCACAGCTTCTTACATCGTCAAGAGCAGCGTTTATAGCCGAGTACGCACTGTTTGATTTCGGAGCGGTTGCAAGCAGAATCACAGCTTCGGCTATAGGCAGACGGGCTTCCGGAAGTCCGAGCTGCAAAGCAGAATCAACACACGCTTTTGTGACAACTATTGCCTGTGGATATGCAAGTCCGACATC
>CAMWRC010000252.1 GCA_947176565.1 uncultured Ruminococcus sp. | reverse complement strand
CATTAATGATACTTGCTGTTGTTTCATGCGGTACAATAACATATGGTACATCTGAAAGCTTTGTTACCGGAATCGCTGCCGCTGTCTGCGTTTTTGTTCCGATATGGGGAATCTTCGCAGTCGTGAGATACGCTAAGATTAATATATTTTTTAAATCTTCCGCAGTTCTTGCCATAATTTCCGTGTGGCTGTTTTCGGCTGAAAAAATTGCCTTGTATTTCCTGCCGTCAAATGTTGATTTCTCAATCACGATAAGCAACGATGTTTCAACTGCTCAAGTCTGTGCGGTTATCGCAGGCATTTCAGTAATTCTTGCATCTGCCGGATTTGTTTTTAAATATCACCGTAAATAATAAGGAGCTTTTTTATGAAACCTGTTTATGATACTTGGAATTTAAGCTATAAATCTATCTTCGGCGCAGTAAGACAATCTGAAACGTGCCGATTCTCTATCCGTCTTTCAAAGGATATAAGACCTGATTTTCCCCCTGTTCTCATTCTGTTCCGCACCGGATTCAAGGAACGCTTTCTGCCTATGAGCGTTTCCGCTGAGGAACAGGACTGCTTCGTTTATAGCTGTGACTACACTCCGCGGTACAGCGATGTTCATTACTACTATTTTTCCTATACAAGCAATGGCACACGCCATTATATCAAGAAAATAAACTGCCATGAGGGCGCAGAACAGGAAGGCGGTCTGTTTCAGCTTACTGTATACTCCCAGAACTATGAAACTCCCGATTTTCTCAAAGGCGGTGTAATGTATCAGATATTCCCCGACCGTTTCTGCAAAAGCGGAGAAGTACATGAAAATATCCCAGACGGAAGAGTTATTCGCGAGGACTGGAATGGTACTCCGTGGTATAAGCCCGACCATAACGGTCATGTCTGGAATAATGACTATTTCGGCGGAGATTTCAAGGGCATACAGTCAAAACTTAAATATCTCAGTCAGATCGGCGTAACCTGTATCTATCTCAATCCGATTTTTGAATCGCACGAAAATCACCGCTACAATACCGCCGATTATATGAAAGCCGACCCGCTTCTCGGTACAAATGACGATTTTGAAGAACTCTGCACGGAAGCTAAAAAATACGGAATCTCCGTTATCCTCGACGGCGTATTCTCCCATACCGGCGCAGACAGCCGATACTTCAATAAATTCGGAAGATACAAGGACGAAGACGGTGCTTATCAGTCAAAAGAAAGCAAATATTATAAATGGTACAGCTTCATCAATTATCCAAATGAATATGAGGCATGGTGGGGTATCGACACGCTCCCGAATGTCTGGGAAAATAATGAGGATTATACTAAATTCATATGCGGAGAAAACGGCGTGCTTCATTACTGGCTCAGTAAGGGCGCTGCCGGATTCCGTCTTGACGTTGCAGACGAACTGCCGGATAAATTCCTGAATAATCTCAGGAAATCTGTAAAGGATTACGGCAGCGACAAAATAGTAATCGGCGAAGTATGGGAAGATGCTTCAAATAAAGAAAGCTACGGCGTGAAAAGACGTTATCTTCTCGGCGACCAGCTCGATTCCGTAATGAATTATCCTTTCCGCGAAGCTATTATAAATTTCATCAAAGGCGGGTCGTCACGGGATTTCATATATTCAGTCATGACGATTCTTGAAAATTATCCCAAGCCGACTATCGACGTTCTTATGAATTTCGTTTCAACACATGATATTGAACGTGCTATCAATCGTCTTGCCGGAGATTACTGCGACGACAAGAGCAAGGACTGGATGGCTGAACGCTATCTTACCGGTGAACAGTATGCAAAAGGCAAAAATATGCTCAAAGCCGCTATGGCTCTTATGTTCTTCCTGCCCGGAGTTCCAAGTATATATTACGGCGATGAAGCAGGACTTCAGGGATATAAAGACCCGTTCAACCGCCGCTGCTATCCGTGGGGAAATGAGGACGGCGAGCTTATTGCTTTTGTTTCAGAACTCAGCCGCGTAAGAAAATCAATTCCGAATATCAAGGAAGGACGGACATATTTCGTAATAAATGAGGGACGTCAGGTCACAGATGAACGCGTTATCGGATTCACACGTCAGGGAACGCCGGAGGATTATATATTCTTTGTGAACCGTTCAGATGAAACAGTTATGCTCAGAGATATTCCGGAAATACTTCCGAGGTTCAGGAATTTCCAGCCGTACAACGGAGATTTTGAAAATAATACGCTTACAGTTCCGCCTTACGGATACGCAATAATAAAAGCAGAATTTGTGGAATAACCCGATGTTTTTAAGATTATTTTAAGAAATACCATATATAATAAAAGAGGATTAAAAAATCCCCCCAATTCCAATTACTATATTATTTAAAAGCTGTACTGCCGGATAGCAGTACAGCATTTTTTTATTATATCATTTTTTCAGCGGTAAATCTTCAGATTTGTAGATTCCGGCATCTACCTGCTGTATTACAAGCGCATCAACTGCTGAAATTCCTGCTGTGCCGTCAACATCAGCGTTGATTAGTCCCTGCTCGCTCAGTTTATACTTGTCCTTGTTTCCGCAGTATTGCAGAATAAGAGTTGCATCGGCAACAGAAATTTCTC
>CAMWRC010000251.1 GCA_947176565.1 uncultured Ruminococcus sp. | reverse complement strand
GTTGTGAATATGCTTCATCATGCTGAACAGAAAGGTGAATTTATTGACAAGAATAATCTGTCGGCAAGTATTCAGCAGACAATCGCCGGAATTATCACGGAAAAAACTATGCTTGCTGCTGAATCGCTGGGATATAATAAAGTTGCTCTGGCAGGAGGAGTTTCAGCAAATACCGGAGTTCGTGCAGCACTTTCGGCAGCGTGTGCTGAAAGGGAAATTGAATTTTTCATGCCGGAGATGCAGCTCTGCGGAGATAACGGCGCGATGATTGCCTGTCAGGGAAGCTATAATTTTCTTGCGGGAATTACGGCTGATGAGAGTCTGAATGCTGTTGCAACGCTTTCAATGGATAATATATAATATACGGGTCGTATAATGGAGGATAATATGAAAAAAATAATTGCATCACTTACCGCATTTTCATGTATTGCCGGATTCTGCTCATGTGCGGAGAATACGCCGTCTGAGAGCTCGCCGCGTGTAAGTACTGCGCCGATAGACCCTGAAATCATCGGAACATGGACAAATGATACAAGCGGATACAGATTCGGGGAAAACCGGAAAGTTACGCTGATTATGGATTTTTCGGAACGCGGACATTTTACAAGCGACGGCGCATTCCAGACGCTTAACGCCCTGATTCCTGCGGAAAATGTTGAGTATGACGGTTCACGGCTGTATTGTACCACGTCAAATTATTCGGAGGAATATCAGGAGGAGCTGACTTCTGTTCTTATTGATATGGAGCGGTTAGACGAGCCGAATATGGATACTTTCGACGGAGAGTATAAAATATACGGCGGTATAGCTACCGACCTTATTGCACGCGATTTGGGAATAGGCACGAGTCATTTGTCATTCGAGGGCAAAATAGAGGGCGAAAAGCTGTATATAAGCATTGTCGATGTTTTCGATTTTGAAACAATTGACGGAAATCTTGATTTGTTCAGCGAATATCTTGTATATGCCGATGAATCAGCCGATTGTCTGAGATACAGCTATATGATTGAAAATGATACTCTGACTATGATTTACGGAACTGACGGTTCAGCTTCTCCGGAAATCTATACAAGGAGTTAGTATGAGAATTAAAAATTTTTCCGTATGTTTTATTTTAGCAGTGATTATTCTGAGTCTGACATCATGTTCCGAAGGAAAAAAGAATGAAATCACTAAAGATACATTGATTGGCGAATGGTACAGCGATGAACTCCATGGCAGTTTTGTATTCAAAGATGATGATATGCTTTATCTTAAAGTTGATTTCACGGATATGCTGTATATTGATGAAAACGGCAGTGTAGAACTTAATTCAGGAAATACGGATAATGCACACTACAATTATGACGGAACGCTTTATTCATTCAGCATAGGAGAGGGCGACGAAGAAATAGATATGATTACTATGGAGCGTAAAGGTGAGCCGTCTGATTCGGTATACGGAAAATATACGCTTGTGAGCGGAATATTCTATGACCAGCTGTCGGCTCAATACGGAGATATGAAAGACCGCTACGGAATGATTGTTTCAGAGAATCGCCTTGATGCTGAAATAAGAATGTGCGGTTACGAAACAGACGGCGAAATTATAACATTTACCGGCGACGGTATGGAGGATATATTCGGAATATCTGACAATACCGAAAATACTGCAAGATACAGATGTATCATTGAAAAAGATGTAATGACGCTTGTGGCAGCTAATGGAAATCTTGTATTTACAAAAGTAACCGAATAATATCAAAGCCTCCCTGTTCCGGGAGGCTTTTGGTTGTATTGTTTACGTTTGGTATATTTTGACCGGACAAACGCGCATAATGATATATTCAGAATTGGTTTTAAGCAGCAATTTCCTGTGATTTATGCTTTTTTTCGGGCATATTGACGAGTTTTGCCGCAACGAGAGCAGAACCGACAGCTCCTGTAAATATTGAAGCCGTACACATTTCCACAAGCGCATTCACACCTACAAATGTAATAATAAACATAATTACGTTTTTACCTGCCATGAGTTCCTGAACATAATCAGTATTACCGAAAAGCAGAACAAGTGCGCCCATAAAGAGAACAGTATTGAAAAGTGCTGCACAGAATCCGGTTAAGAAGCATGAAAACCAAGAATTTACAGTTTTGGCGACTCCGCGGAAAATGAATCCTGCAATAAGACCGTCAAGGGCGCGGGGAATAACTCTTTGTATAAATGCAAAGAACGGATTGATTTCAAGCAGAACTGCTCCCATAGCACTTGGTACTCCGATTCCGAAGCATTGCAGGAAACTCAGGATTCCGAAAAAAGTGCCGATAATCAATCCTCCCACAGGTCCGAGCGCGACTGCTGCAATTCCTATCGGAATGACATTGAGTGTGATAACAAGCGGTCCTACTGGAATCGAGCCGATTGGCGTTGTGCAGAAAATGACAACAATCGCCATTAGCAAACCTGTAAGAACCATTGCTCTTATCTGAGATTTGTTTTTCATATTTAATTTTCCTCCTTGTTATTATTCCTCTGATGAGGATACAATACAACAGGATAATTTTATCATATTTTTATACGAAAGTCAATATTTCTTTATTGTACAGGGTGTACAATCTTTAGAAA
>CAMWRC010000250.1 GCA_947176565.1 uncultured Ruminococcus sp. | reverse complement strand
ATGGAAGCCTAATGTAAAGCGTGTTAAGGCTATCGTCAAGGGTACTCCTTGTCATATTTACGCTTGCTCAAGATGCCTGCGTTCTGGTAAGGTTGAAAGAGCTTAATTTTACATTAAGAAAATTCAGGGCAATTCACGCGGATTGGTTAGATTCGTGCGGGTTGCCCTCTATTTTTATATATCTTTGATTTTTTTATATCTGATATGCCATAAAAATGTTAAATTTTGATTTTGGGACTTGAAATATTGTTTCGTTTGTAGTATAATAAATATTATCTTATTCTGATGAGGTGATTTTTTGGCAACGTTTTTTTCATTTTTCAGCCGTGCGCTGATGCTTCTGCTTGTCCTGCCGCTTACAAATTCCGCAAAAGGACTCGTTGCAAGATGGCTCGGCGATGATACCGCCGACAGAGAGGGTCGTATTACTCTCAATCCTATGGCACATCTTGACTTGCTCGGTTCTCTTGCAATCCTGCTATGCGGATTCGGATGGTCGAAACCCATGCCCATAAATGTGAACCGTATGAGAAATTACCGGCAGGGTGTGATTCTTATTTCTCTCACTGGTCCTGTAGTTCATTTCCTTTCGGCGATAGTCTGCTATAATATCGCTGCTGTTCTTTCGTATATCGTATCCGGAACAGCGGGCGGAGCATTGTTTCTGCTGTTTTATATGCTTGCCGGAATCAATGTTTGTCTCGGAACTATAAATATTCTTCCTATTCCGCCTATGGACGGATTCAACGTTCTGCACCAGTTTACAGGGGAAAAATTCAATCGCTGGTTTTATTCAAATTACAGAATGATAATGCAGGCTTCGCAGATAATACTTCTTGCTCTTTTCTTTATGGGCAGATTAACTATGGGACTGCTTGACCCTCTGGGCTGGATTATCAATGCAATAAGCAGTATTCTGCAACTTACTTCCGCATGGGTTCCGTACGTTTTCGGCTGATATGGAGAAGATAACATATAAGCTTGATATTTTTGAAGGTCCTCTTGATGTTCTTCTGAATCTCATACAGAAACACCGTCTGAATATATATGATATTGAAATATCAAAACTTCTGGAACAGTATCTTATTTTCATGGAGGACGCACAGCGTCAGAATCTTGAGCTTGCGGGGGAATTTCTTGAAATGGCTGCACGTCTTATATATATAAAAACAGCCGCACTTCTTCCTAAGCCGGAGGAAGCCGAACATCTCAAGAAAGAACTGGAAGGCGAGCTTATCGAGCTTTCAATGTGCCGGCTTGCGGCTCGTGAACTTGCCGGACGTTTCGTCGGAGGAGATATTTTTGTACGGCAGCAGATGAAAACAGGAATCGACAAGACGTATAGACTTGTTCACGATTCATCGGTTCTGACAGAAGCGTATCACGGAATATCTCCAAAACGGGTGAAGCCTGAAATAAATATAGAAAACAAGATAAATTCCGTTGTCAAAAGAAAAATTGTGCCTGTACTCACGAAAGCGGTTCATATTCTCCGTGAACTCTATTCTACGGGGGAGGTTTCAATGGACAGGCTCTACGACGGAGTAACAGACCGTTCGGCGCGAGTTGCGACATTTCTTGCCGTGCTGGAGCTTACACGTTTCGGACGCATAACCATAAGCGAGGACAATACTCTCATCTTATTTAACAGCGAATATGCAAGGGAGGAGCGGAAAAAGTGGAAATCAAAGAAAAACTCGGAGCAATAGAAGCTGTTCTCTTTGCAGGCGGCGAGCCGGTAGAGATGCACAGACTTTCAGAGGCAGCCGGAGTTGATACTGGAACACTTCCCTCTATGATAAATCTGCTTAACGAAAGATACGACGATTACGGCAGCGGGATATGCATAAAAAAGCTTGATTCAAGCTATCAGATGTGTACACGTGAAAAATATGCTCCGCAGATACGCACTGCTCTTGAAATAAAAAAAGATACGCCCTTATCATCGGCGGCACTTGAGGTACTGACTATAATAGCCTATAATCAGCCTGTTTCAAAAGGCTTTGTGGAAAATGTCCGCGGTATCGACAGTTCCTCGGTAGTAAATAATCTTGCGGAAAAGGGCCTTATAGAAGAAGCCGGCAGACTTGATGTTCCCGGAAAGCCTGTAATATACCGGACAACAGCTGTTTTTCTCAGGAGTTTTGGTATGAGTTCACTTTCCGAACTTCCTCCGCTGACGAAGTTCCGGAGCAGTGAACAGCTTGAATTTGAATCAGACTGAGAAAGGCAGGCAGGAATGTTCATATTTAAGATAATATTGTGGGTACTTCTTGCTGTTCTGGGAATTATCCTGCTTTTGCTTCTGCTTCCTGTATCAGTACAGCTTAGCTATATTGACAAAGAGTTTTCATACAGTGTGAAGTATAGTTTTTTCACAATCTTCGGTTCGGACGGAGAAGGATTGTTGTCACGGTTCAGACACAGGAAGAAAAAGAGGATTTCAAAGAAAAAAAAGAAACGTTCAGAAGATAAAGATATTTTTATCAATGATCAGGAAAGAAATGGATCTTGAATCCTGCAATCATAATAAACTTAGTTTCACCAACAGCTAGCTTAAACTCAAGGAAGTCTCCAGGCTCTGATAAGATAGTCTGTGGTAAGTTGATCACACTACAGTAGAGGACCAC
>CAMWRC010000249.1 GCA_947176565.1 uncultured Ruminococcus sp. | reverse complement strand
AACTATAATATCGCACACAAGATTTATTCCCGGAAAAATAGAATTTATTCCCAACTCGAGGGGCTTTTCTGTTATTCCGGAGCTTTCCGGTCTGCTGATATGCCGGAGTTCAGCAGAAACGCCGTCGGAAATGAAATACATGTCGCCGGATATATTCAGTTTTCCGCCGTTTACAGCGATATTATCGCATTCGGCAAGGCGTTTGCAGGATATATTTGTGCCGAGAAGCCGTGCAATACACCGTCGGCGTATGACTTCCGGAAATTCTGCTATATTATACAGTGAATTTCCGCGGAGGCATTTTTTATATGCGGCATCTGTTTCTGATTCGATTAAATTATTTTCACTTCTCAGAACTTCAGCAGTACGTGCTGTTGTATCTGCAAGCGAACTGTTTATTGTTTTCAGAACCGGTATAATATTATGGCGGATTTTATTGCGTGTATAGTCATCTGTAAGATTTGTGCTGTCGGTGACATAATCCTGACCTGCTGAACTGAGATATTCTTCTATTTCACTCCGCGATACTGTAAGCAGGGGACGGATAATATTTCCTCGCACGGGCGGGATTCCGGAAAGTCCTTTGATTCCCGAACCGCGTACAAGATTAAGCAGGATAGTTTCGAGATTATCATCGGCATTATGTGCCGTGGCGATTTTTTTTCCATATGCGATTTTTTGAAGTGCTTGATAGCGCATATCGCGGGCTGCCTGTTCAAGAGAGACTGATTCTGATTCCGCATGACTTCTGACATCGCATACAGCGGCGGTAAAGGGAATATTCAATCTGAGACAGAGTTTCCGGCAGAATTTCTCATCGCGGTCGCTTTCTTCACCGCGGAGGCAGTGATTGATATGGGCAGCTTCGACGGAAAATCCCATATCTTCTGAAAGCCGGCGGAGTGCAAGGAGCAGACATACGCTGTCTGCGCCGCCTGAAAGACCGCATACCACAGTATCGCCGGAATTTATCATACCATATTTTTCTGTAAATGCGCGTATTTTTTCAATCATATTATGTCTCCGGAGGAGTATTGTATTCAGGATTCGAAAAACGTGTGAACTGACCGTTCCACACAAGTTCGACAGTACCTGTTTCGCCGTGACGATTTTTAGCTACGATACATTCAGAAATATTCTGTTTCGTGCTATTCTGATTATAATAGGCATCACGGTAAAGGAACATAACAATATCGGCGTCCTGTTCTATAGCACCGGATTCACGTAGGTCTGACATCATAGGACGCTTATCGTTTCTGCTTTCAACGGCACGTGAAAGCTGTGAAAGCAGTATAACCGGAACATTCAGTTCTTTAGCCATAAGCTTAAGCTGTCTGGTTATTTCGGCAATGACGGTAGCTCGGTTGTCGGAACGCGATGATGAACCCATAAGCTGCAAATAGTCAATAACTACAAGCCCGAGATTTTTGACGCGTCTGAGCTTGGCTTTTATCTGCTGAACAGTTATACTTCCGGTATCGTCAATGAGCATGGAAAGCGTGCTGAGATAAGCCGCGCTTGTGGCAAGTCTTACCCATTCATCTGTCTGTATTCTGCCGCTGCGGAGCTTTGATGAGTCTACAAGGGATTCTGTTGCAAGCAGACGTGTAGCAAGCTGTTCCTTTGACATTTCAAGATTAAAAACAGCAACGTCCTTGTTGCTGTGACGGGCAACATTTGTAGCGATATTCATTGCGAAAGACGTTTTTCCCATAGCAGGACGTGCGGCGATGATTATGAGGTCGGATTTATTCAGACCGGAAGTAATTGTATCAAGATAAGTAAATCCTGTGCGTGCGCTGATATACTGTTCTCTGTACTCTCCGGTTATTTTTCCGAGTCGGTCATATGCTTCAAGCACTGCATCTGCAATAGGTGCGAGACCGGTAATATTCCGTCCCTGCCGTATGTCATATATTTTCTGTTCCGCCGAATCAAGGAGAATCTGAGCATTCTGTTCGCCGCTCTGAATATCTTCGATAATCGAACGTGCAACATATCCGAGACTGCGTATGAAATATTTATCGGCAACAATCTGACAGTAGCTTTTAATATTAGCCGTCGTCGGGAGCGTGTTGGCGATTTCCATAATATATCGTCTGCCCTCACGGTCAGTTTCGAAAACGTTTTCCTTTGCGGCTTCGTTCAGGACAGTGACAGTATCAATCGGAAGACCGCTTGTAAACATTCTGTATATTATCGAAAATAATTTACGATGGTTTTCGCTGTAGAAGTAGTCGGGCTTGATTTTTTCTATAACTTCTGGGATAACTGACGGGTCAGCAAGTACCGAGCCTAAAATGGACTGTTCCGCTTCTATATTGTGGGGCATTTCATACGGAGTGAATGAGTAGCCGTTTTTATCCATTATCCCTCGACAACCTCAATATCGACAGTCTCTGAGATTCCGGCATAGAGTTTCACAACTGCCTTATAAGTTCCGAAATTCTTGATGTCAGTGCTGAGAGCAATTTTTTTCTTGTCAATCTTTACGCCGAACTGACTGTTAAGTGCTTCCGCTACATGGGAGGCGGTCACCGAGCCGAAAAGTCTGTCATTCGAGCCTGCTTTAGCTTTGATGATTACTTTTTTGTCTCTGATAGCATCAGCGTATTCCTGAGCTGCTTTTTTTTCAGTGTCTATCT
>CAMWRC010000248.1 GCA_947176565.1 uncultured Ruminococcus sp. | reverse complement strand
GAATCATCTTGCGGAGCTTATCGGACTTGAACCGACAGGCTGGTATGGCGATTCTGCTCATGCTATGGGAATAATTGTACTTCTGCGGCTATGGGAATTTGGTTCGGCAATGATAATATTTCTTAACGCAATCTGTGATATTCCAAAAGAATATTATGACGCCGCAAAAGTGGACGGCTGCGGAATTATACGGAGTTTTTTTGCGATAACACTTCCCTTGCTTAAGAATGTCATATTCCTGAATCTTATTTTGCAGATAATCGCCGCTGTTCAGGAATTTAATGCTCCGTATATGATAACGGGCGGCGGACCGTTGAAAAGTACATATACTTTAGGAATGCTGATATACGATGAGATGTTCAGGTATCATAATATCGGATATGCGAATGCTCTGTCATGGGTGATGTTTCTGACAATAACAATAATTACTGCTTTGACATCAAAGCTTACACGCGGTCAGACGGATTAAAACGGATTGAAGCAGATTTAATATGAATCATAATAAATTAAAAATTCTGATATATTTTTTTCTTACAGCGGTAGGAATTGTAATGATTTATCCGCTGTTATGGCTTGCCGGCGCAAGTTTCAAATCGAATGAGGAAATATTTTCCTCAGCATGGTTTCTGCCGGAAAGCTATGATTTTTCTATATATTCCCGCGCATGGCAGACAGTGACAGGACATACTATGGGATATTATTTTGTCAATACATTCAGAATAATAATTCCTAAGACTGTTTTTGCTATAGTTTCTTCGGTTCTGACGGCATACGGATTTGCACGGTTTGATTTTCCTTTCAGGAAGTTGTTTTACTGGCTTTTTATGGGTACTATGTTCATGCCGGCAATTGTAACTATTATGCCGTTGTATACGCTCTGGAACAAGTTTGGATTTCTTGATACATATATTCCACTGACTGTTCCTGCACTTTTTGCTGCTGAGGGAAGTTTCGTATTCATGCTTATTCAGTTTTTCAGGGGGATTCCGAAAGAATTTGATGAAGCTGCCCGTATAGACGGCTGTAATGCTATACAGATACTGATATATATTCTTGTTCCGTGTATACGTCCTGTTATTATTTCAATATCGGTATTCACATTTTTATGGACAATGAATGATTTTCTTACGCCTCTGATAATGATAAGTTCAGTGGAGAAGTATCCGTTATCACTTATACTCCGGCTTTCGGCGGACAGCACAGGGAACGGATATGAACAGTGCAAGATACTTGCCATGTCGGTTATCGGGCTTATACCATCAATTGCAGTATTTGCAGCGGCACAGAAAAAATTTACAGGCGGAATAACCGCAGGAGGTCTATCATCATGACGGATATGAGCGTGATAGAGCAGACAGCTTATGAATATATTAAAAAGCTTGTTCTGACTTCAGAACCGCTTATGCCGAGGTGGAACTGCGAAAATTACATATTCAGGAAAAAGCCGAAGTGGAATTACATGGATAACTGCATGATACGCGCGCTCCTGATGTTCGATAATCCGGAATATACTGAATATGCTGCTGAATTTATGGACAGCTATATCGACAGCGACGGAGTTATAGCGACTATGCGAGCAGCTGACTATAATCTTGACAATATATGCGGCGGAATGAATCTCATACAGCTTTACCAGATTATCGGCAGCAGACATTACAGACTTGCATATGAAAAGCTGTATAATGAACAGCTTGCACATCAGCCGCGTCTGAAATGCGGAAACTTTTGGCATAAGGCAGTATATCCGGAACAGCTATGGATTGACGGAGCATATATGGCATTGCCGTTTCTTGCTTCGTATGGTAAAATAAACGGCAATGACAGTATCGTTGAAGACGCAGTTTCTCAGATGCTGAATATAAGAAAGTTAATGCTTGATAAAAAAAGCGGATTATATTATCATGGCTACAACGAATCGCGTGAGATGTTCTGGTCTGATAAAAAAACAGGACTTTCGCCGGAAATCTGGCTGCGTTCCGACGGCTGGCTGTGTGCCGGACTTGCGGATTTATATGAAATAACCGGAGACAGACGAATCGGTGTAATGCTCCGTGAACTTATCGGCGCGCTTTGCCGTTGTCTTACATTTGAAAATATGCTTATGCAGCTTCCGTTATATCCAGATATGAAAGGCAATTATCCCGAAACAAGCGGAACGCTTTTATTTGCATATGGAGCTATGAAAGGATTTCGTCTCGGAGTTTCAGAAAAATCAGCGGCGGAATGCGGATTCTCGGCACTATCAGCGGTGACGGATAAATATATCGTCTACAGGAATGGAATACCGGTTCTGAAAAATATCTGTCTTATGGGGGGACTGGGAGGCGAGAAACGCCGTGACGGTTCAGCGGAATACTATCTCAGCGAGCGTATTGTGGAAAACGAAGCAAAGGGAATAGCTCCGTATCTCATGGCTGTTTATGAATTATTAAAATTAAAGAATTAACAAAGAAACTGCTGTATCTATCTGTGATACAGCAGTTTTTATCTGTTAATTCAGATTATCTTTTTCAGCAATTTCTTTGAGACCAGCAGCAAGACCTGCAAGTCCCTGAATTTCACTCGGAATAATAATCTTTGTAGCTTTTCCGTCAGCCGCTTTTGCAAATGATTCCAGCTGTCAATTATACACATCTGACGCTGCCGAAGACTTA
>CAMWRC010000247.1 GCA_947176565.1 uncultured Ruminococcus sp. | reverse complement strand
ATATTCTGATTCACAAGGGATATAACGTAACTGTAATAAATCTTGTCAAAGCTCCGTCAACAGAACTCGCAAAAGAATATTTTTTCGCTCTGTCTGATAAAGTCAAAATTATCACTGGATATAAAAATTCTGAAAATACTGAAAATTCCGAAAAAAATTACATGACAGATATACAGGATTCTGTAATATCATCAGATATACTCGTTGATGGCGTATTCGGTACAGGATTCCATGGTCATCTCGAAAAGGAACTTGCAGAGATTTTCTTAATCAGCACAGACGCATACAAAATGGCAGTTGATATTCCAAGCGGCGGCGACAGCTCAAATGGTACAGTATCTTCCGGCTGTTTCAGAGCAGACGAAACATTATGCCTCGGCTGTCTTAAATTCGGTATGACACAGTATCCGCTGAAAAAAATGTGCGGGAAAATCACTGTTGCTGACATAGGTCTGCCCCATACCGCATATGATATTCTTAAAGGGGAGCATGGCTATTACATCATTGAACCCGAAAGTCTTTCAGATTTTCCGCCTGTAAGAGAACCCGATTCAAATAAGGGAACATTCGGAACAGTTCTGATAATATCCGGCAGCTCATCAATGAGAGGTGCTGCGGCATTCGCCGCACTTGGCGCACTGAAAAGCGGTGCGGGACTTGTAAAAATCGCTTCTGTGAGGAAATGCATAGATACTGTATCTGTTCTCGTTCCGGAAGCCGTATATCTTGAACTCGAAAGCGATGAACAGGGATTCATGCGTCTCGGAAACAGCAGAGATACGCTTATTCAGGCAATGAACAAGGCTGACTCTATAGTTATCGGTTCAGGAATTGGCGTTACAGAAAATACTTCTGAAATTGTACGGTTTGTTCTTGCTAATGCTGATATTCCCGTTATCTTAGATGCCGACGGAATAAACTGTATCGCTGAGGATATGGAAATGCTTGCAGAACGCAAATCAGATGTAATAATTACGCCTCACCCCGGAGAAATGGCACGTCTGCTCAACTGTTCAGCAAAAATGATAAACGAAAACAGAATCATTTCCGCTGAACAGTATGCAGAAAAATTCGGAATCACAGTCGTTCTCAAAGGAGCTGGAACTATTGTTGCCGACAGATTCAATACATCGGCAAACTATACCGGCAATGCAGGAATGAGCAGAGGCGGAAGCGGAGACATACTTTCAGGAATAATCGGTTCTATCGCGGCACAGGGATTTTCTCCTTATGATGCAGCCTGCGCCGGAGTGTACGTACACGGACTCGCCGGAGATGCAGCAGCAGAGAAATATGGTCATGAAACTATGCTTCCGCGTGATGTCATCAATTGTCTCACAAATGCTTTCAGGATTCACAAAAACAAACAGAAAAAATAATAACCTGCTCAGCATAATTTCTGAATACTCAAAGATACTGAACAGGCTATGAAATAAACGGACGTTGAAATATTTATAATAATACTAAGGAGAGTTTATTATGAAAAAATTTTTAGCGTCCGTTTTTATTTTTACTGTAGGGATTTTCTGTCTTTTCGGCTGTTCGTCACCCGTCACGGGAAGTGTGAAACGCGAAAACAGACTTAATTCTGCATTTTCGGCAAAGATGACAATAAGCCTTGACAAAATGGCTGCCGAGGGAACTATTGAACGTATCGGCGACGGAAAATGGCGCGCAGAATTTGAATCACCAAATACACTCAGCGGCGTTGCTCTTGAATTTGATGGAAATAATACCACTGCAAGCTATAAGGGACTTACATTTTCTGTTCCTCGTTCAGCTGTTCCGGTAAAGGCAATGCTTAAAAATCTTATTGATGCCGTGGATTCAAATGCACGTTAAGCCGAACTGCATGGCAGCGAAAGCGAAGGAATGCTGAAAATCAATGGTTCTCTTGACGGCGGAGACTACACGCTCAGCATTGACAGCAACAACTGTATATCTTTATTTGAGATGCCAAATAATCTGCTGAAAATAGCATTCAGCGACGTTCAGATAAACGGAAGCGCGCCCCAGCCGGAAAATACATCAGCAGGCGAAACTTCAGCAATCGAAACTCTGCCTGCTGAAACCTCACCTGCTGAAACTTCATCTTCTGAAACATCGGCGGCTGAATAATAATAATACATTCTTATTTTTCAGGCGGAAAATAATAATCAAGCAGAAGATTCACCATTCTGGAATAACTTGCGATTCCGTCCTCAACGCCGTTCAGTTTCATGCTTGTATCAGATGCAGCATCAGAAACTGCGTCTACTGTTTCCGTGGAAATAAGTTCCTTTTCTGAATTATCTTCCCAGTAATTGTCCGGCAGAAACCTGAACCAGTCATTCTGAACTTCCTGTGAAATCTTTCCGGTAAGCTCATATCCGGAAACAATCTGATTTTCATATATCTGATTATGTACATATTCCAGCGCATCTATGCAGCCGCTGTATCGTACCTGCGGCTCGCCGCTTCCATGAGTCGCAATAAATGATATGAAACCAGCTTCGTCTTCCTGCATAAATCCTTTGAGATGAGCATATTCATGGCATATCACCGCCGGCATTATCTCTGAAAGCATATCGTTATTATATGTCGATTCCATTGAAAACGGAAGATACATACCTGATGTACTCATCTGACTCATAAAGAACGAAAATATTATCGGCTTAGGCTTCGGATAGTACCCCTTTAACTT
>CAMWRC010000246.1 GCA_947176565.1 uncultured Ruminococcus sp. | reverse complement strand
GAGCATATTCATATCAGGAGTTCCGCCGCCGAGTGCTTTTTTCAGTTCAGAGACAGCCGCCGCCACGTATTCCGGACGTTTCATTCTGCCCTCTATTTTCAGGGAATCCACACCAATTTCGCAAAGCCGGTCAGTACAGCCGAGAAGTGAAAGGTCTTTCAGTGAGAGACCGGAAAATCCCTTATTTCCGGAGGCGGAGAACGGCAGACGGCAAGCTTGTCCGCAGCAGCCGCGGTTTGCAGAGCGTGAACCGAGCATTGCGGACATATAGCATTGTCCGGAAACGGACATACAAAGCGCACCGTGAACAAAAACTTCTGTTTCGGTGTTTCCGGAACATATTTTTTTCAGGGTTTCAGCAGAAAGTTCACGCGCCGGAACAATGCGCGAAAATCCCATATCCGCGAGCATCTGCGCACCGGCGGCAGTATGTACTGACATCTGTGTTGAGGCGTGAAGTACGGCATCAGGAACAGCACGGCGTATAATATCCACTGCACCCCAATCCTGTACAATAAAAGCATCAACGCCGAATCCGGATGCTGTTTTTATGTATTCGCAGAAATCTTCAGCTTCACTGTCAGAAATTACAGTATTCACTGCAAGATAAAGCTTTGCGCCGTGTATATGACACTGATATACTGCCTGTTCAAGTTCATTTTCGGAGAAATTGACTGCATTTCCGCGTGCTGAAAATCTTTTGCCTCCGATGTATATGGCATCTGCACCTGTACGGAGCGCGGCGGTCAGGGATTCCATACTTCCTGCCGGAGCGAGTATTTCAGGAGTTTTCATTCAATGCTTTCCTTTAGCTGTTTCAGCTTTACCATATTTTCAAGCTGAACGATTTTAGCTTTCAGGGCTTCGATTTCCTTGACAGCCGAATCGCGTTCAATGCGGCTTTTTCCGGCTTCGTCGACATATTCCTTTGTTTGTGAGCGTATATCCTCAAGCCGCTGATTTGCCTTGTTGAGGTCGTCGAGTATACTCAGAGATACCATAATCGCCGCAGTATATGGCGATGTTCCGCTTCCGGAATTCATATGGTCGTTTATTTTGGATTCAAGTGAACGTGCGAGAGAATACACGTAATTTGGAGTTTCGGCGGTACGGATTTTGTATTCCTTTCCGCAGACGATTACTTTTACATCATTTATCATATTTATCTTCCTTTCTTTGCAGATATATTATTCAGCAAGTTTTTTCAGTATCATTTTAGCGATTTTGTAGGCATCGCCGCAGCCGAGCGTGATAACGAGGTCGCCCGCCTGTGCATTTTCGCATACATAGTCGCATATCTGCTGAAAATTTTGATATTTCCGTTCATCTGTCCATTCAGCGGTTTCGTCCTGCGGAAACCATATGCATTCCGGAATTTTTTCGGCAAGATGGCGTGTGAAGATTCCGTAGGTATTTTTTTCACGGCTTCCCATAATATCAGTAAGCACTGCACAGTCAGGGATTTGCAGAACTCTTGCGAAATCATCGAGCAGAAGACTTGTCCTGCTGAATGTGAACGGCTGGAATATAGCCCATACCTTGCGGAAATTCATTTCCATAGCAGCGGTAAGAACTGCTTCGAGTTCTGTCGGGTGATGAGCGTAATCGTCCACAACGGTTATGCCTTTTTCTTCGCCCAGCTTGTCGAAACGTCTTTTTGCGCCGCGGAAATCCTCAAGACCCTTTGCGATATATTCAAAATCGACTCCGCAGTATCTTGAAGCGGCAACGGCGGCAAGGGAATTAAGAACATTGTGTATACCGGCTACATGAAGTGTTATTTTTCCCAGTTTTTCGCCTTTATACATAGCGTCGTATGTGGTGAGCAGACCGTCATGCTCAATATTTTCGGGATAATAGTCACATTCGCTGCTGCTGCCGAAAGTAATGATTTCTTTGCCGGTAATTCCTTCGATGGATTTCATTGAATTTTCGTCCGAGCCGTTTATAATTATGCACTTTGATGTGTTTTCATTGAATTTATGAAAAGATTTGATGATATTATCCAATGTTCCGAAATAGTCAAGATGGTCGGCATCAATATTGAGAATCACTGAAATATCGGGGAAAAATTTCAGGAAGTGGTCTTCAAATTCGCATGATTCACATACCAGAATATCACTTTTGCCGGCAATTCCGCTTCCGCCGATACAGGGAAGTTTTCCGCCGATATATGCAGAAATATCGATTCCGGCAGTATACATTATCTGAGTTATCATGGAAGTTGTTGAAGTCTTGCCGTGAGTACCCGATACACAGACAGCGCGTTCATACCAGCTTGTGATGATTCCGAGCAGGTCAGCGCGTTCAAGTACAGGTACATCGCTCTGACGTGCTGCCATGAGTTCGGGATTATCCAGCATGATAGCTGCTGTATGGACTATAAGGTCAGCACCCTTTATATTTTCCGCGCGCTGTCCGATATATACGGGAATGCCCATTTTTCGCACTGCTTCGAGCGTTTCGGTTTCGTTATTGTCCGAACCGGTAAGGTAATAGCCCTGACCATGAAGTATCTGTGCGAGAGGGTACATACCCGAACCGCCGATACCGATAAAATGAATATGTTTTTTGCCGTTCAGAATATTTCTGTCCATTATATCACCTTTTCAAGTTTAATAAAATTAATAAGTTTAGTTTTTGTACAATATATTTCGGCACAATCCGCCTATTCTATTATTATAC
>CAMWRC010000245.1 GCA_947176565.1 uncultured Ruminococcus sp. | reverse complement strand
TATACCACATTTTTTATTTTGTTTCCACTTTGTTACTCATGCGGTTGGTCTGTGCATAACAGGATTATTTTATTCTTATAAAGATTATAAATTCTACCGCTGACAGCCTCCGATTGCCCTTATACCGCAGTTTTCACGAGCTGGACAGAAATCGCAGGAAGTTTTTTCCGGAGAAACCGGAATATCTGATATGCCGATTATTGCCGTAACAGATTTTGACGGCAGCAGCATACAGCTTTCCGTTACTGTAAGACCTATTCTTCTCTGCGCATTGAGAACAGAAAGAATATCCCCCTGAATCTGTATAGGCAAATCGCCATATCCGGGGCTGAAACGCCATGTACGATAAACAGCGTTTATATTCCGGAATATTTCATCTTCCACTTTATCACATACCTGTTCAACAGCAGCACTGCAAAGACAATCAACCGCAAGCGCGCCCGCGGCATCAGTTACCGCGGTCTTTCGGATAAGCATATCAGCAACCGCAGAAACAGTAGCCGCAAATATTACCGCTCTCTGACAGCCTTTGAGGTGATTTTTTATTGATTCTCCGGTCATATTTATTCCAAGAATCTGAATTTCATTGTTATTCCGCAATATTTCCGCTTCACGGTAAACGTATGACGGTCTCAAAGAAGCTCTAACAATCGGTTCATACTTTTCAATAAGACCGGCGGTCTGAGAATTGATTTCGCCTCTTACACCCATATAACGTGCAGATTCAGATTTTGAAATTTCTTCAAGCTTTATCATAAACCGATAATGCCTGAAACTGCCTCGCTGATTTTCCGCGCAACATAGGCATTATTCATAGTATAAAGATGTATTCCGTCAACGTCTCCTGCAGCTAAATCGACTATCTGATTGATAGCATATGCAATTCCGGCATCGCGGAGAGCTTCGGGATTGTTCTCATATTTCTGCATAATTTTCACGAATTTATGAGGCAGACTTGCTCCGCAGGTTGTTACCATACGTTCAATCTGTTTTTTATTTACTACAGGCATGATTCCGGCTTCAACAGGCACATTTATTCCCTTTTTTGCCGCAAGCTCCCTGAAATTATAGAAATATGCGTTATCAAAAAAAAGCTGTGATATAAGGTGGTCTGCACCTGAATCAACCTTGATTTTCAGATTATCAACATCATCTTCAAGACTTTCGGAATCGGGGTGTCCCTCCGGATAGCAGGCTGCCGCAATATCAAAATCGCCCTTAGTTCTGAGATACTCTATCAGACAGCTTGCGTGTGAAAATTCCTTGACCGGCGGTATATCAGGATTTATGTCGCCGCGCAGTGCAAGAATATTTTCGATTCCCTGTTCCTTTGCCTTGCAGATAATATCATCAATCTGGGCTTTCGTGTAGTTGATGCACGGAAGATGAAGCATCGGAATCACTCCGAGACTGTCAACCTTTGATGCAATATCCAGCGCAAGACTACCGTTTCCGCTTCCGCCGGCACTGTATGTCACGCTGATAAAATCGGGATTCAGACCGCTCATATCATTGAGAGTGCGGTAAATAACATCAATGCTGCTTGTATTTTTCGGCGGAAAAACTTCAAAAGAAAAAACAGTTTTCTTATCAAATAATTCTTTTATTTTCATTTTTTACCTCTTTTATTTATATTTTCACAGAATATATAAATATCCTAATCAATTGACCAGTCTATACTGCCCATTTCATTCTCTTCAAGGAATTTATTCGCCTGTGAAAAATGACGACAGCCGAAAAATCCATTATATGCGGAAAGTGGACTTGGGTGCGCCGCTGTCAGAACCAAATGCTGCGGATTGGTGATAAACTTCTTCTTTGCTTTAGCATCTCCGCCCCAGAGCATGAAAACTATCGGCTTTTCCCGTTCATTGAGATGTTTTATAACTTCTGTAGTAAAGGTTTCCCAGCCCATATTCCTGTGACTGCGCGGAGAATTGGCGCGTACAGTAAGCACAGAATTAAGCAGAAGTACACCATTTTCTGCCCATTTCACCAGTTCGCCGTGACCGCCAAGATTATTTGTTCCGATGTCATCACGTATTTCTTTAAAAATATTCACCAGCGATGGAGGAGGTGCAATTCCCTTTCTGACAGAAAAACTAAGACCATGTGCCTGACCTTCTCCGTGATACGGATCCTGACCTATGATAACACATTTGACATTTTCATACGGCGTAAGCTTCATCGCATTGAAAATATCGTACATATCCGGAAAAATACGCCGTGTCTTGTATTCCTCAATAAGAAAACGCCGGAGTTTCTGATAATATTCCTTGTCGAACTCTCCTGCAAGCTCTTTATCCCAATCATTTCCAAAATTAACCATAATATCACCTAATTATAAACTATTCCGTCGTAATATTTGAATTTTACGAGATTATTTCTTTTGTATGTAAGCGAACCCTCCTGATTAAAAGGAACAGCATCGTAAGCTTTCTGCGAACATTCAATTTTAAGCTTTTTTCCTTTCCGCGTGACAAATTCCAGCTCATAATATTCGTCGATATACTTAACTTTTCCCGAAGCCTCAATGATACGCATTCTGTCATCACATTTCCGCACAAGGGTTGCCATTTCAACAATCTTTTCAGAAACCGGTTTCTGCCTGCCATTTTTATCATCGGTATTCTCCTCAATAAAAAATTTAATAAATTTATTTCCGAAAAGAACTATCATCACCAATA
>CAMWRC010000244.1 GCA_947176565.1 uncultured Ruminococcus sp. | reverse complement strand
GCATAGGACGTTCAACAGATGTAAGTTCGACACGGAGATTATGATTACTGAAAGTATTGTCAAAGCCTGATATTGCTATTTCCTGCGGAATTTTATAACCGGCTTCAAAAAGACGGTTCACAGCGGCGGCAGCCATAACATCATTGGCACATATAATCGCCTGCGGCATATATCTGTTATTCCTGAGAAAATATTCGATTGCATGCTTTCCGGAAGCCGCCCGAAAGTCACCGTAAAAGATGCGTTCTTCCTCAATTTCTATGCCGTGTTCTTCAAGAACCTCAAGGAACGCGTCCCGCCGGTCAGCACTTTCCGGATTATCCGCAGGACCTGAAATATAGTTGAATTTTGTAAATCCGTGAACATTTACGAAATGCTCAGTAATCCTGCGCATGGCACTCTTGTTGTCAATGCCGATATGAAGAAGTTCCGGAACATCGTTATCCATACTTACAGCTGGTATGCCGGCTTCTTTGATACGGCTGAGAATATCAGAAACAGCCGGCTGATAATCAACTGTATTCGTAAGAAGTATCGCACCGTCAAAGTTCCGGAAATCAGGAAGATTGAATATATTGAGTTCTCCGTAATCGTGACATTTGTTATCCATAACTCCTGTAAATGATACGAACACATAAAAATCAAAAAAACATTCAGAGGAGGCAGATTGTATCCCTTTTAATATATCGCTCTGATAAGCTTCATCTATTCCGGCTACTATTATTGCAATTTTCTTTTTCAACCAATGTCACCTACCTTTAACATACAGCAGCGCAACTTTCAGAACCTATTTTCATTTCTGCTGTACAAAGACAAAATAATACCTATGAATATTATACAACAAAAATTCAGGAAAATCAATAGTTTTTGTAATTTTAATTTTGTGAACTTTTAGAATCCTGTCAGGTGTGTTCAGTTGTTTCTGCTGGAATAGTTTATTGATACACGGTCTTAAATATATTGCTAAAAAACAATCTCTTATTGCAAAAAAGTTTCGTCATAAAGCCGAAAATTTACACAGATTTTAGGTTAGTATTGACAAAACGTGAAAAAATGATATACTTATTATAGAAGATTCAGGATTGCCGTCTTTCAGATGACTAATCCGGAAAGGAAGTTCATAATGAGAAATATTTGGCATGAGATAAACCCGAAAAGAATAAGTCCGGATAACTTCTACGCCGTTATAGAAATCGGCAAAGGAAGCAAGATAAAATATGAGCTTGACAAGGAGACCGGCTTTATCAAAATGGACAGAATACTTCATACTTCTACCCATTATCCTGCAAATTACGGTTTTATACCGCGTACGTACTCTGATGACAATGACCCTCTTGATGTGCTTGTTCTCTGCTCCGAAAGACTTATGCCCCTTACTCTGGTGAGGTGCTATCCTATAGGAGTTATCCAGATGCTTGACAACGGACATCATGATAACAAGATAATCGCAGTTCCATTTGATGACCCTAATTATAATATGTACATGGACATCGAACAGTTACCTAAGCATATCTTTGATGAAATGACACACTTCTTTACTGTGTATAAAGAGCTTGAACATAAATCAACAGTTGTGAACGAAATCGACCACGCAGATGCTGCACGGGATATAATCGCTCACGATATAGGAAATTATATTGATAATTTCTGCAAGTAATATTTCCAAGTAATATCCCGTATCCGTATCCTGTGAAAACAGGTGAAAATTTAAAAACTGAAAAGGAGAGTACCTCAATGACTGCATCAGGAGGAAATTTATTCAGCAGCGAAATCAGTGCTGCACCAATCGGCATTATTGCTATGAACAGCGTTACTGAACTCGGCTCAAAAATCAACAATTATCTCGTAGACTGGGCTAAAATGGCAGGCTATGATACCGACAGCTTTCTTATCGAAGCTGAATGTCCGCGTTTTTCATCGGGCGACGGAAAAGGTCTTATAAAATCAACCGTCCGCGGAAAAGACCTTTTCATAGTAATAGATGTCGGAAATTATAATGTTAAATACGATTATTTCGGTATGCAGAACTCAATGTCTCCCGATGACCATTATCAGGATTTAAAGCGTATAATTCAGGCTGCAAGCGGAAAGGCTCATCGTGTAAATATTATAATGCCGCTGCTCTACGGCGGACGTCAGCACAGAAGAAGCTACCGCGAATCCCTTGACTGTGCATGGGCATTGCAGGAGCTGGAATCTATGGGCGTTTCAAATATTGTTACATTTGATGCACATGACCCGCGTGTACAGAATGCCGTTCCTCTTATGGGACTTGACAACGCTATGCCTACATATCAGGTGCTGAAATGTCTGCTGCATGATTTCAGCGATTTGAGTCTTACAAAGGACAAGTTCATGATAGTTTCTCCTGACGAGGGCGCGCTCAACAGAAATATGTACTATGCTTCTGTTCTTGGCGTTGACATGGGTATGTTCTACAAGAGACGCGACTATTCAACTATCGTAAACGGACGTAATCCGATTATTGCCCATGAATACCTCGGAAATCCGGTCGAGGGCAAAGACGTTTTCGTTGCTGATGATATTATTTCCTCCGGCGAATCCATGCTCGACCTTGCTTATAATCTCAAAAAGAAAAAGGCTGAACGTATATTCACATATGCGACATATGCAATCTTCACCAACGGTCTTGAAAAATTCGACAGGGCTTATGAAGAGGGCGTTATAAG
>CAMWRC010000243.1 GCA_947176565.1 uncultured Ruminococcus sp. | reverse complement strand
TATTTCAAATTTAGCTACTATCTTACGCCGTTTTTAGCTTGTGAAGACAGGTTCTAATTTTAAATATTACTGTTAAAAAACAAAACTGAACTTGTGAGAAAGTTCAGTTTCATGTTATTATCATAGTGCCGGTGGCGGGGGTCGAACCCGCATTCTGTTGCCAGAACGGGATTTTGAGTCCCGCGCGTCTGCCAATTCCACCACACCGGCAAAATATTACAGACAATATTATATCACAAATCAGGGTTTATGTCAAGCAGAATTAAAGTTAAATCAAAAAAATATATTTTTTCTGCACGGAAAATCAGTTTTCAGCTGTGTATATATCAGGGATTGATTAAGGTTTGTATTTATTTTAATTCAGAAACGGAGGGAAAAGTTTGTCAGATGATAAGAATACGGCATTGTATGCTTTTCAGAAATATGGTGATATGGTACTGAGAGCAGCATATTCATGCTGCGGAAGTTATTCCGAAGCAGAAGATATAACACAGGATATTTTTCTTATGCTCCATGCCCGTCCGGTGGTATTTAAGGATGATGAGCATATGAAAGCATGGCTACTTCGTGCAGCAATAAACAAATGCAGAAATTTCCGGAAAAGTTTCCGATTTAGCCGGACATCTTCAATAGATACAAAAGATAAGGAAAACAGTGCTGTATACTGTATGGATACAACAGATATAGAAGTCCGCGAACTTATATCTAATCTTCCGAAAAAATATTCAGCGGTGCTTTATCTTTATTTTTATGAGGAACTTACTATTAATGATATTGCCGGCATTTTAAGGAAAAATCCGAATACTGTCAGTTCACTGCTCCAGAGAGGAAAGGCAAGACTGAGGTCGGAAATCGAAAAAATTGACGAAACAGGAGGCTGTCATGAAAAAAAATAATTATACGGAACATCTTGATAAGATAAGATGCAGTCCTGAATTTCAGAAGAAAATGACTGAGCTTTTATCATCTGAACCGGACGGGGAATATGCTTACATTGTCAGCGATGTTGAAACAGTTTCAGGTGCAGGATTCAGACAGCATTGGGCAGCCGTGGCGGCAGCTTTCGCGCTTATAATCGGTATCGGCGGAGTGTTTGTTTTTACAAGGAATGATGAATATGCTCCGTCTGTAAGTGAAACGGAAGTGAGCGATTCAGGCAGCGAACAGGTTCAGATTTATGAAACTGCTGAAATGTCAATATACAGAAATACAACAACAATTATCAACAATACATTTGCAGGAAAGAGCGGAGTTCATAATTTCGGAGAGATTCCAGAAGAAGCGGCAGAGGGCATATATAAGCTTATTGGAACGACAAAATATACGGAAGTATCAGAAAATCAGTTCAGCGACAGCGAAAACCGCATAGATATGAAATTTACAGGTGAAAATGAATTTGAATATTCCGTTACGGAAAGCGGAATTGTTGCTCGTGAACAGAATGGCTCAAGAATCTTTTACCGTTCTGAATCGAATGTTTACGCCGGAATCTTAGATATAATCGCAAGGCATCTGCCATATTTTGATTTTTCGAAGCTGATAGAGGGGGATTATGGTATTTCAATATCCGAAGCAGTAAACGCATATATTGACCAGACAGAACGCACACATCTTTCATCGGCAGGAGATGCAGTAATGTTTTACTATGACGGAATATTCACAGCTTATATAAATAAATCTGGTCTGATAACTGTGGAATATTCTCTGCCTGAAACAGGAGGAATCCAGTACAGATTCAGTTCATCTCCCGAATTATACAATAAGATGAAAGAAATAACAGAAGAAAAATTTATTGCCGTAGAACTGGAAAAAACAAAAGAAAAAGACAACAAAATCACGAGTGAAAAATTCGTCAGAGAACTTGAAGAATCACTGTCCGGAGAATGCCGGTTTTCATATCATTATGACGAAAGTCAGGGAATATGGAGCAGATGTTTGATGAATTCCGAGCCTGATATAAGTTCATTTATAGACGAGATACGTAAGATTGAATGGAAAATCTGCGATGCCGGACAATATGATTCTCTTATGAGAAGAAATGTTTTTGTTATAAATAACTGGCGGTTCAACAATATACCCATGATTATGAATGAGAAAACCGGAACTGTCTATATTGCTGAGGGCGAATATACATCTGGTTATCAGGAAGCACTACGTGAAATGATAGCAACGACCGATAAAGGAGATATTATATATCAGCTTGCATCATATCCTAAAAGAGTTTCTGAAATACAGGCAGATATTTCAGTCAATAGTACGGACAGATACGGAAGAATTTCAGGAACAGGCACTATAGACTGGAATTTCAATGAAAACAGTGGAAGTATACTAATTTCTGATAATGGAAATGATGTGAAATATATCCGTGAAAACGGAGAATGGAAGCTTATCAACGAAACTGAATCAGCGGGAAGTATATTCTATGATATTCCGGTATTTGACTATACTAGAATATATTACATGGTTCTTGATTATTTAACTGACAGCGTTGAACATCCGGACAGAATGAGTGATTTTTCCGTTGAGAAGATTGAGAAGATTGAGAAGTACAAAGAAGGCATATTCATAGGTGACGGGAATGATTATAAATATCATTTTATATATAATTGTGATGATATAAGCTGTATATGCGATTTTACTACTGATTCAGCAGGAACTATATTATCTCTTGAAATGAATACTGAATATGAT
>CAMWRC010000242.1 GCA_947176565.1 uncultured Ruminococcus sp. | reverse complement strand
AATATTTTTCACTATATTAATGAAATTTTCGGAAAATTTACAAAAAAGACTTGAAATTTTTCAGAAAAAGTATATAATAATATATTGTAAGGATAATGACATCAGTTCATATTCCAAATATTTTGAATACATAAACGAAAGGATTTTTTACCAATGATTATTTTAGTTGTAAATGCAGGAAGCTCGTCCCTCAAATATCAGCTTATCAATATGGACGACGAAAGCGTTATTGCAAAGGGAAACTGCGACAGAATCGGTATTGACGGTCATATCGCCCACAAGACTGCCGACGGCAGAGAACTCAATGAGGACTGCACATTCCCCACACATACAGAAGCTTTCATGAAGCTTGTTGAAACTCTTACTACAGGCGATGCAAAGGTCATTGACAGCATGAATGAAATCTCCGCTGTAGGTCATCGTATCGTACAGGGCGCAGATATTTTTGATAAGTCTGTTCTCGTCACAGATGAAATTATTGACAAAATTGATGAACTCCGTGAACTTGCTCCGGTTCACAATCACGCACACGCACTCGCTCTCCGTGCCTGCAAGAGCGTTATTCCGGCAGATGTTCCGCAGGTTGCAGTATTTGATACTGCTTTCCACCAGACAATGCCCCCGAAAGCATATATGTTCGGTCTGCCATATGATGACTATGAACAGCTTCATGTCAGAAAATACGGATTCCACGGAACTTCTCACCGCTTTGTATCTGCTGCTCTTGCTGAAGCAATGGGAAAAGATGTTAAGGAGCTTAAAATCGTTTCATGCCACCTCGGAAACGGTTCTTCAATAACTGCCGTAGACGGCGGAAAATCCATTGATACATCTATGGGATTCACTCCCCTTGACGGCGTTGTTATGGGTACGCGTTCAGGTGCGGTTGACCCCTCTGCTGTTACATTCGTAGCAGACAAGCACGGATTCTCTCCGGCTGAAATGAGCGACTACATGAATAAGAAATCAGGATTCCTCGGAGTTTCTGGTGTCGGCTCTGACAACCGCGATATATGTGATGCCGCACAGCACGGAAACAAGCGCGCACAGCTTGTTACTGATATGCTCGTATACGAAATCAAGAAATATATCGGCTCATATGCTGCTGCAATGAATGGTCTTGATGCTGTTCTCTTTACCGGCGGTATCGGCGAAAACGCCTATGATGTACGTGCTGCCGTATGCGAGAATATGGAATTCTTTGGTATCAAGCTTGACAACTCTGTAAATGACGGTCTCCGCGGAAAGCTCACAAAGATTTCTGCTGCTGATTCAAAGGTTGAAGTATGGGTAGTTCCGACTAATGAAGAACTCCTTATCGCAAGAGATACTCTTGCTCTTATCAGCGAATAATTCAGCGAACAATAAAAATTCTGTCAAAAAAACTCTCTGGAAAATAAAAACTTCCGGAGAGTTTTTGTTTATCTTAATATATTTAATCTTTTGTTCCCAGTCTGCTCACGTATTCAACAAACATCGTGAGATAACGGAGCATTGGTTCGGCAATTATTGAAAAATTGATACACAGCAGTATACAGCGCACAGACATTCCGGAAACACTGAAAAATCCGCCGAAAAATACCATGCTTATTATCATGAGAAGTCCGCTGGCAACCCATATTCCCCATTTTACCATGCTCATAGGCTTGCTTATGCGGAAAAGTATCATCATTCCCACAACACCTAAAAGTATAGTTGATGCGGTTGATATATCTTCCTGAGATACGCTGAATATGTTTCCGAATACTATCATTGCCCCCACTATCACTGCATCTGTAAGTCCTGCCGGAAGTGCTTTGAGCAGGATATTCGCCATAAATTTTCCTTTTATGAGTTCGCGGTTTGGTATCTGAGAAAGACAGAATCCCGGCAGACCAATTGTAAACAGGCTTATAAGAGAAATATGCGCCGGTTTCAGAGGATAGGTAATTCCGAAAAATATCGTAACTGCCGCCATAATGATTGAGAATATATTTTTTACCAGAAACAGACTTCCGGAACGTTCCAGATTGTTGACTACTTTCCGCCCCTCCATTACCACATCAGGCATTTTTGAGAAATCCGATTCCAGAAGCACAAGCTGTGAAGCCTGCGCAGCTGCCTCGCTTCCTGATGCCATTGCTACAGAGCAGTCCGCCGATTTAAGAGCAAGCACATCATTTACTCCGTCTCCGGTCATTGCAACAGTACGTCCGGATTTTTTCAGCGCACGCACAAACTGCCTTTTCTGTTCAGGCGTAACACGTCCGAAAACAGTGTAGCTTAGAACTGCCGATTCTATAGCTTCATCTGTTTTCAGTGAAGATGCATCAATATATTTTTCAGCATTCTTTATTCCTGCCTGACGCGCGACTTCCGACACGGTAAGTGGATTATCGCCGGAAATAACCTTTATTTCCACTCCCTGCTCCGCAAAGAATCCAAAAGTTTCATGTGCATTTTTGCGTATGGGATTCGCTATGATTATAAAAGCAATCGGTTCAACGGCTTCCGTCAGATTTTTCCGTCCGGAACTCCGCTGTATTTTCCGAAAAGCAGAACCCTCTGTCCGCGTCTGCTGTTTTCCTCTATCAGCTCTGAAAAACTATTGATATTTCCGCCTGAAAGAATTTCCGGCGCGCCCATGACATAATTCCCGCTTTCAAGAGAGGTACTGCTGTATTTGAATTCCGAAGAAAAACCTGTAAATGACACGATTTTACAG
>CAMWRC010000241.1 GCA_947176565.1 uncultured Ruminococcus sp. | reverse complement strand
GTCCATAATATCCGGCTGTCAGAAATGAAATCGATGTAAATATAGTGCCGATAGTATAGAAAGCTCCGGAAGTACGCTCCAGACCTGCAACTGCTTTCATAAGAGCGCATATTGTAAATGCAAGTGCTGCCGAACCGGCAAGCGCGCCTACACGTCCAATTGGTTCAAACTTTACCCAGTTCGCCACTACAAATGTAAGAGCCGAAAGGATAATAAATATAGTTCCTATTATAAGCATAACAGCCGATGCCGGAAGTTTTGCACGCTTTTTTTCAGGCTTAATCTTCACAGGAGGCTGAAATGTATATAACGGAGGCTGTAGAAATTCCGGCTTCGGGGGAATCACGGAAGCAGGTTCAATCCGGTTCTGCTGTTCCTCCTGCTCCGTCGGATTTATAGAGACAGGATTTTCCGCGTCCGGAATATTCTGTGGATTCTGATATTGATTTTGATATTGATTCTGCTGCTGATTCTGACATTGATTCTGCTGAAAATTTCTGTATTCCTGCATTTTCCGCAAATCCTCAATACTGCCTTTAGAAACTGCCGCCACTCCGGCGATAACACCGCCTACGATAAGAAACATAATTATAAATGATACCAACTCCATAAAGTACCCTCACCTTCATTCACGATATTCATGATATTATTATACCATAAATACCAGAAATTGGAATATGCCGCAAGTCATTCCGTCAATGACATTTGTCACTTTTATTGATATTATCATAGCATTGATTCATATATTTGTCAACAGAATAATTCACATTCTGTAATCATTTTTTCGGGTAAGGATTTTATTGTATACTTTGATTTGCTTTCACCGTTCAGCCATATGACTATACTGCATTTTTTGAAAATCCGCTGAAAGATATTCTGCTTTATCTGTATAAGTGCGATATGATTCCTTTTTGCTATGACCGTATGGAATGATGTCCATTTTGAACAGCGTATTACTATTTTATCATCATATACCGATAATCCCGTGGTATTGAGTGCAACCGTCTTTACGGCAGTAAACCAGATACTCGGTATCTCTGCCATAATGAACAGAAATATAATGAGTTCTCCGGTATCGGGAAACAGTCTTTCCGCAAATCTGTAGAGTACAGGCATTATAATTGTAAGTATTGCAGGGATTCCCGCATAACTTATGAATGCAGACTTTTTCGGTCTGTACTGCGGTTTTTCATCAAGCACAACACCGTCTGACCAAAATTCTCCGCCGCTGCTGTTACCGTTCCGGAGCGGAATAAGAACCGGAAGATATGAATTGCTTCCATAGCCCGGACAGCTTATATTCACACTGAACGCATGGCAAAGCTTCATGATAATATTCTGCCGTATATCCGTATAGTTTATATGCTGTACTTTTATTTTATATCTCCGTCTTTTGAAAAGACCGCATACTATATCATAATATCTGCTGTCTGCGGAAATCCTGAATCTTGCATACCGTGTGACATTCATGAAAAATGACAGAAACCATGCGGCAAGGAAAAAAAGTCCTGTAATAACAGCTATTTTGGGTATGCCAATAAGCAGACGGCTGTAAATCATTTCAGTAGTCTCTGTTATACGGCTGAGTGAAAGTTCAATTATATCTCTCGTGATTTCTCCGCCCTTGAAAAAGAATGCGGCAATATAAACCGCACCGGAAAATCCGCTTGAAAAAAATACTGAAAAAAGCATGATTGATTTAATATCCGGTTCGGGTATGTCTCTTATTTCATTTTTATGGTCGATTTCGGGAATATTTGACATTATTTCCCGACCTACACTGTCTGACACCATAATGCTGAGGTCGGTTGACTTGAAAAATCCGGCTCTTGTCTCGCATCGCAGCATGGTAGCTTTCAGCGGAATCAGATAGAATACTCTTTCTGTTGACGAAACGCTTATGCTTTCAAAAGGTATTGTCCGTTCTATGATTACAAAACAGCCCTCAGTATGAATTATAGCATCGTCTGTAATTGTTATACGTGAGCAATACCAGCGAATATATCCGTAAAGCAGAATTATTCCCAGAACAGCAATATCAAGCCATGCTCCGCGAATCCATGCATATATTCCGGCAGGGTCGAATGTCCATACTGATAATCCGCGCAGAAACGGAAATATCAGCATCCAGATATTTTTCATTGAGTACCGCAGAATCCTGAGTTTATGTTCATGATACATATATTCACCCGCCCTGATGTATTTATAATGGTAATGAAGCTTTTCTTAGTTCAGCAATATCATTCATACTGAGAAACATAAGCCGGAGCTGACCTCCGTAAACAAATAATACCGCGAAGTTCAGCCCCGTATATTTTGAAAAAGGCGTTCTGACAACTGCTGAATACTGAACTGTTGAATATTTTACTGTTTTATCTGACTTGAAAATCACTCCGCTGTGCTTTATTATTTTTTCGTCGTCTGCTTCATAGCTGAGATAATCAAAATACAGCGGAAGATATATGCAGTTCAGAAATATAACAACAGTAAGAAGTGCAGCAGCTATTATGACTACCACAACATTTATAGGTATATACATACGTGCGGCTATCAGAAAAAGCACTGAAGCCGCTACGACCATTATCTGCATCGAAACAAGTGCATTTTTATCAGGTTTAAAAATCTTCATTCCTTCCCCCTAGTATGATGGTTTATGATAAATTAAAAATTATCTGCATACCTATATTATATACCAATTATTACAG
>CAMWRC010000240.1 GCA_947176565.1 uncultured Ruminococcus sp. | reverse complement strand
GTTGTCCCAATGGACAATCAGATGATTCACAGTAGGAATATTCCGGTATATCGCCGGTTTTTCAGCTATGTGTATTCTGTACTCGGAAACTATCATTTCCCATGTTCTTATATCAGTTTCGCCTGTTTCTGATAATCCGTTATTTTTTTGGAAATTCCGGACTGCATTTCTTGTTTCAGCACCGTATATTCCGTCAGGAAAAATAAGCGGTATACTTCCGGTTTTCTCGGATATTTTGTGAAGATACCGTTGTAATTCAAGTATATGCAGACGTTTCTGTCTGTCGCTGTATGGCATGATTATGTTCCTTTCTACGCAATTTGTTATTCAGCTTATTATTTGAAAATTATTTTGACTTTATTTTATTATGTAACCCGGATTCTGATATGGTCTCTTATCATATCCATAGTACAAATCAGAATAAACTCCAGCTATGGTATCCCATGTTATTCCTCCTACTATCCCTGTAGGTTCAATTCCGAACTGACGCTGAAAAGCCATGACTGACTGCTTTGTAAGCTGACCGAAATAGCCTGTATTGATTACTGCCGGTATATTGGGATATGTTTCATGAATATATGATAAATATTCCTGCATAATGCGTACATAATCATTTCTTGCACCTTCCTTAAGAACAGTTCCCGGATAAAGTGCGACTGGAGTATACTCCGGACGTACTGATTCAACAATTCCCATATAGGCGCGGTAAAGGTCATTTTTCGTGGCACGGTCGAGTACGCCTGTCTGCGGTATTCCAAAAACACGCTGAAATGATTTCAATGACTTTTCAGTATTCTCACCAAAATATCCCGTCATATCAACAGGCTGAACCGCTTCATAATATGCGCCGATAACAGAAAGATAATATTGAAGATTGCGTACTTCTGTTCCGCTCATGCCGATTCTTAAATCCTCGTTGAACTGAGGGGCAATTTCGTCCCATGCTACTCCCTCTGAATCAAGTTCCGCAATACGCTTTACGCTAGTATATATATAAACTATTCTGTACCATGTACTCTTGTCAACAACGCCCGTTACTGCAAGGTCAAAAACATTCTGGAATTTGCGTACAGCTTCCTCTGTGGCAGTTCCGAATATTCCGTCTGCCTGAGGTATTTTCGGAATCGCAGGATAATTTCTTGAAATACGGTTAAGAAATACCTGCAATGATTTTACATTGTTGCCCGCTGAACCGAATCTCAGCGGAATACCTGAGTATGAACCCTCAGCCGTCCGTATGGGAGCATTCCGCACAATTTCGATATTGTCACCGTAATAATACTGCAGAATCTCAAACGGCGTGTATCCTCTGGCGGCAAGGTCAACAGTTCCCCACTGCGAAAGTCCGCGGCACGTAGATGTCGTACCATTGCAGAAAGCTGTGAAAAGAGGTTCTACAGTTCCCTGCCGTCTTACATAATCATCAAAAAGCTCATCAGCAAGATAGCCTATATTACTGAATATCTCACGTCCGTTTATGAATTTCTGGTCATACTGCGTAGTTGATGTAATATCAAAATCATATCCTCTTGACCTGTACCACTCAGTATACACGCGGTTCAATGCAAAGCTGACTATTGCATATATATTGGCTCTCAGCGCAACTTCGCTCCATGTAGGGAAAATTTCACTCGATGCAACATTTTTTACATATGACAGAAAATCAAGCGTGACGTTAGGCGCGTTTGAATCAGGTGTTCCGAGATGTACTGTAATACTTTCGGGAATAAATGGTGTACCTGTAAGCATAAAATCACCTTTCTCAGATAATTTCGGGAATAAGATTAATATTCTGTATTGATGTTATATCCGGAAAAACATATACGTCCGTATTTCTGGAATCATTATATCCCCTTGCGGTAACAGTAATATCAAAAAGATTATACGGTCTGATTGCGGAATCAGGTATCTGTGAATACCTCTCATTCGGAGCAGGCACGGAAAAACGAATCGTTGTTCCGCTTATATCAGTTTCGCCGGACGCTATGATAATCCGCTGTCCGTCAACTGCTGCCGAAACTACTACAGCCGCTCCCTCTATGGGATAAGCGTCATGTCCTGCCCGTACATTAACGATGATATAGCCAG
Organism: uncultured Ruminococcus sp.; assembly: GCA_947176565.1. Classification (GTDB taxonomy): domain Bacteria; phylum Bacillota; class Clostridia; order Oscillospirales; family Ruminococcaceae; genus Ruminococcus. The sequence goes on along the minus strand of CAMWRC010000240.1, from coordinate 635 downwards.
TTGAATCGCCCATGCTTCTCTGCGTTGGGTATTCAGCGACGGTATGTTCCTCAGTCCGTTCCATACTGCCTGCATCATATTCTCCGCCCTCATCTCCGGTATACGGAAAGTATGAACTGTCATGGTCGGATATGCCGTGAAAATTTTCAGTATCGGGCTGTATATCTCCGGATTCAGCATTATTTTCAGTAATATCTTCCAAGATTTTTTCAGTAATTCTTTCAGTGATTTTTTCAGTATTATTTTCGGGAATATCTTCCGGAATATCTTCAGAAATATCTTCTGTAATATTTACAGGGACTGTTTCCGGAATATTTTCCTGAATATTTTCTGTTTCTTCTGCCGGTTCAGGATTATTTTCCTGTATATTGCCGGCGTTTCCGTCTGTACCTGAAACGCCTGAATTATTGCTTATATTTGCGGAAGTACTTCTGCCGTAGAGTCTCATTAGTTCACTCTTGTACTTCTCCGCCATTGTTCTTGAATCCATATATTACCTCCGTTTTTTCATTACATTACAGTATATGCAGGAACCGGAAAAAAATTCATAATATAAATCTATAATTATTAAGATAATCATAAGAAATTTGTGGTTGATTATTTAAGATATTCCTGATATAATCTTTTTGTATTAA
>CAMWRC010000239.1 GCA_947176565.1 uncultured Ruminococcus sp. | reverse complement strand
CGTTTACTTCCTGCATCTTTTTGACGTACGAAGGGTCATCAGGGTGCAGGTCAGGGTGACATTCTCTGGCTTTTTTCTTGTAGGCTTTTTTTATTTCACTCTCAGAAGCGCCTTTCTGTATTCCGAGGACTTCATAGTAATCTCTTTTATCTGCCATATATCTATTCTCCAATCAAAACAGGATTCTGTCCGTAAATACCGCCAACCTATGCGGAAATACCGCATAGGCTGAGGATAATATGAATATAATCAGAACTTGTTATTAAACTTCAGTGTAATCAGCATCAACAACGCCGTCATCATCGACAGGTGATGATGCTTCTCCGCTTGCCATATTGCTGAACTGTGACGGGTCGATTCCCTGACCTTCAGGATTTGCCTGCTGATATATCTTTGATGAGAGGTCGTAGAATGCTTTCTGAAGTTCGTCCTTAAGTTTCTTTATTTCGCTGCTGTTATTAGCTTCAATAGCTGATTTGAGTGCAGAGCATTTCTGTTCTATATTAGCTTTTTCGTCAGCGGAAACCTTATCGCCGAAGTCAGCAAGAGCCTTTTCACACTGGAACACGAGGTTTTCTGCTTCATTTTTTGTATCGACTTCTTCTCTGCGCTTTTTGTCCTCGGAAGCGAACTGTTCAGCTTCTTTTACAGCCTTGTCAATATCTTCTTTGGACATATTTGTTGAGGAAGTGATGGTGATATTCTGTTCCTTGCCCGTGCCGAGGTCTTTGGCTGAAACATGAACGATACCGTTCTGGTCAACATCGAAAGTAACTTCAATCTGAGGGATTCCCCTTGGTGCAGGAGCAATTCCGTCGAGGCGGAATGTGCCGAGCTGTTTATTGTCGCGTGCAAATTCACGTTCACCCTGAAGTACATTTATATCAACGGCAGGCTGATTGTCTGAGTAGGTTGAAAATACCTGTTTCTTATTGGCAGGAATAGTAGTATTTCTTTCAATCATTCGTGTGCATACACCGCCGGCGGTTTCGATTCCGAGTGAAAGAGGCATTACATCAAGGAGAAGAAGTCCGCCTTCAACATCACCGCTGAGAAGTCCGCCCTGAAGTGCAGCACCGAGAGCAACGCATTCATCGGGGTTGATTCCCTTGAACGGCTCTTTGCCGATAAGTTTCTTTACAGCTTCCTGAACAGCCGGAATACGTGAAGAACCGCCTACCATGAGAACCTTATTGAGTTCAGAAGCAGTAAGTCCGCTGTCGGAAAGCGCCTGACGTACAGGTCCCATAGTAGCCTCTACGAGGTCAGCAGTCAGCTCATTGAACTTAGCCTGAGAGAGTGTGAGGTCAAGATGCTTCGGAGTTCCTGTAGCATCAACAGTGATAAACGGAATATTTATATTTGAAGTGGTTGTTGATGAAAGCTCAATCTTAGCTTTTTCAGCGGCATCTTTAAGTCTCTGGGAAGCCATTTTGTCCTTTGAAAGATCGACGCCGTCAGTTCTCTTGAATTCCTCAATCATCCAGTCAATAATACGCTGGTCGAAGTCATCGCCGCCGAGACGGTTGTTTCCTGCTGTTGCAAGAACCTGCTGAACGTCCTCGCCCATTTCGATAATTGAAACGTCAAAAGTACCGCCGCCGAGGTCGTAAACCATAACTGTCTGATCCTCTTCCTTATCAATGCCGTAGGAAAGAGCAGCAGCAGTAGGCTCGTTGATGATACGCTTCACTGTAAGACCTGCAATCTGACCGGCATCTTTTGTAGCCTGTCTCTGTGCGTCGGTAAAGTAAGCCGGAACAGTAATAACAGCTTCCGAAACTGTTTCGCCGAGATAGGATTCAGCATCGGACTTGAGCTTCTGGAGAATCATAGAGGAAATCTCCTGCGGAGTATAGTTTTTACCGTCAATAGCAACCTTGTAATCAGAACCCATATGTCTCTTTATGGAAGATATAGTTCTGTCATGGTTGGTTATAGCCTGTCTTTTAGCTACCTGACCAACAAGACGCTCACCGTTGTTTGTGAAAGCGACAACGGAAGGAGTAGTTCTTGCCCCCTCAGCGTTAGCGATAACGACTGCGTTTCCACCTTCCATAACGGCAACGCATGAGTTTGTTGTACCGAGGTCAATACCGATAATTTTTCCCATAATAAATTCCTCCAATATATATATAAATTTGATTTTTGGCTTTGATTATACTGAATTACACAGCTACGGCGACCATAGCCGGACGTATGAGTTTATCGCCGAGCATATAGCCTTTCTGGAAAACAGCACATACATGACCGCTTTCATAATCAGTATTTTCGAGCTGCTGTACTGCATTGTGGAACTGCGGGTCAAATTCAGCCCCCAGTGCGTCAACTGCTGAAACGTTCATATCAGTCAGGAATTTCTGGAGCTGATTTGAAATCATTTCAAGACCTTTCCTGAAATTTTCATCGGAGCATTCCACTTCAAGGGAACGCTCAAAGCTGTCAATAACCGGAAGCAGCTTTTCGATACATTTTGATGATGCGAAGCTGAAAGTTTCTGATTTTTCTCTTGCCGCCCTCTTTCTGTAGTTGTCATATTCTGCATAAAGGCGGACGTATCTGTCATTGAGACTGTCAAGTTTTTCTTCAAGTTCAGCTACAGGTGAAACTGGTTCGGATTCTGTTTCCTTTTCAGCTTCATCTTCAGTCTCAGCGCTGTCAGCGGCTATTTCCTCTGTCTCTGCGGTTTCTTCAGCCTCGCTGCATACGTTCTTTTCTTTCTCGTCCATATC
>CAMWRC010000238.1 GCA_947176565.1 uncultured Ruminococcus sp. | reverse complement strand
CTATTGTATTGTTCATATTTTTAGGATAGCCCACAACTATGAGTTCTGCACGATGTTCCTGTGCTGCGGAAGCTGTTTTCTCAATACATTTTTCAAAATCTTTCTCGACTATCACACCCGCAGGACTTGCCATAAGTTCGCTTTTTCCGCATACTGCAAGTCCGGTGCGTGAATCGCCGAAATCAACAGACATAATTATCATAGATTCACCATGGTTCAACAGTTCCGATAATATCGCGGACTGATTTTATATTCCTGCTGTCAAGGAAACTGTTCATTTCCTCGATTATCTTTACCGGAGCAAATGGGTCTGTGAAAATTGCTGCTCCGACCTGAACAGCAGATGCTCCAGCAATCATCATCTCGACAGCATCGCGTCCCGATGAGATACCGCCCATTCCGATAACTGGTATACTTACAGCATTTGCGACCTGCCATACCATTCGCACGGCTACGGGGAAAACAGCAGGTCCGCTAAGTCCACCCACATTATTATGAAGTACAGGACGGCGTGTATTAATATCAATTCTCATTCCAATCAGTGTATTGATTAGCGAAACCGCATCAGCTCCGGCTGATTCAACTGCTTTTGCAATATCAGTTATACTTGTGACATTTGGAGAGAGTTTGACTACAAGAGGTTTTTTTGTAGCGGCACGGACTTTCCGTGTAACTTCCGCAGCCATTTCACAGTTTGTGCCGAATGCCGCGCCTCCCTGTTTTACATTTGGGCATGAGATATTAAGCTCAATCATGTGCACATCGGTATCATCAAGTTTTGCCGCTGTTTCCGCGCATTCCTCCGGAGTTGAACCGGCAATGTTCGCAAGAATCGTGACATCTTTTGTCAGAAGATACGGAAGCTCCGTACTTATGAAATGGTCAATTCCGGGATTCTGCAAACCGACAGAATTAAGCATACCTGCCGGAGTTTCCGCAATACGCGGAGAAATATTACCGGTTCGGCGGCGAATCGTAGTTCCCTTTGTAGCGATTCCGCCGAGTTTATCCAGCGGAAAAAATTCTTCATATTCCCTGCCGTAACCGAAAACGCCGGACGCAGGAATTACCGGATTCTTAAAATCCACGCCGCATATATTTACAGATAAATCAGCCATTACCAGATTACCTCCTCAGCTCTGAATACAGGTCCGTCCTTGCACACATGAGCAAAATATTCCTCATCATTACGTACAGTACGGCACGCACAACCGAGACAAGCCCCGATTCCGCAAGCCATACGTTCCTCAAGTGAAACCTCACAATAAATATTATTTTCGCGGCATATTTCCGCAACTTTCCGCAGCATCGGCATAGGTCCGCACGCATAGACGGCATCAATTCCGCCGTTTCCGGCAAGTTCCGCAAGCGGCTGAGTTACAAATCCGTGTATTCCTGCTGAACCGTCATCAGTACAGAGAATCATTTCAGCTCCGGAAGCTTTGAAATCCTCCTGCAATATTACAGCGGAGCTGTTCCTGAATCCGCATACTGCCACGGCTTTTTCTCCATATTCCGCCGCAAGTGAAAGCATTGGCGGAGTACCGATTCCACCGCCGATAAGCACAACCTTTCCGAAACTGTGATTTACAGTGAATCCATGACCGAGAGGAGCAAGCATATCAATAAATTCGCCTTTGTTAAGACGTGCAATCTCAGCAGTTCCGTCACCGCGTATCTCGAAAACAATCCGGAGAGTTCCTTTCTGCCGGTCAATTCCGCATATTGATACCGGACGGCGGAGCGTGAAATTTCCGACTCTTATATGTACAAACTGTCCGGGTACAGCGATTCCGGCAATTTCGGGACAGCTTATTTCAAAGCTGTAGATTTCCCGTGCAAGAGCTGTTTTTCCGGTTATAATATATTTTCCCTGTGTATATTTCATTTTACTGCTCCTTTTTAGTTCCGCAGGTCTTACACTTGCCGAACATACCGAATTTCCCGCCGCAGTTCTGACAAAGACCCTCTGATTTCAGATATGATGCAACTGATTTATAGCGATAAAGTTCAGCCGCTGAATACGGAACTCCTCTGAAATATATTCTGCTTACGCCTGATGTACTGCCTTTTCTTGCAACTTCAAAAGACGGATTTGTGTAATCGTTTTCGGGTTCCCACGTAGTGTAACTGCTTTCAAAGACGATTTCCTCAAGTCCGCAGCACATCGCATTATATGCTATTTCATCAACCATTGCGGGGATAACTATTTTTTTCAGACTTTCGCAGTCGCTGAATGTCTTATACTCAATCTTCCGGATTTCTGACGGAAGCTGAACATCTGTAAGAGAAGTACACCCCTCAAATGCACAGTCGCCTATTTCCTTTACGGAATCAGGAATAGTCACTGTCTTTATAAAAGTATTTCCCTTGAATGCGCCGGAATCTATCTTTCTGACATAATCCGGAACATCAACATCTTCATCTTTGCCGGCATATTTTACGAGAATGTCCCCGTCGCAAAGAAAAACATCACCTGTCAGAACAGGAACTTTCTTTTCATCTTCCTGCTTTTTATCCTCATGAATAATTTCTATTTTATGACCGCAATGACCGCAGTACCATAAATCGAGATTTTTTTCCGCGAAAAGCAGTGCCTTGCATTCCGGACACACTATCTGAATATAATCGTTAAACTCCATAACTCCTCCTGTCATGCTTTATAAACAAAGCTGTTATAATAATCGACAATATTATTATAGCACATACACGAAAAAATTGCAATATCTTATAA
>CAMWRC010000237.1 GCA_947176565.1 uncultured Ruminococcus sp. | reverse complement strand
TCTGACTACATTCCTGAACCGGTATCTGAAACCGTCAGCCGGAAAACTCAGAAAAAAATAAAGAATAAAAATAAAAAATAAATTATAAAAGCTGACTGAAATGATTTATTCCAGTCAGCTTTTGTTTTATCTTTTCTATTTTATTATTTTTTTACCATGTTTTCTGCACAATGCTTTCGCCCAAAACATTCTCTGTAATCACTCTGTTCAGCATGAGGCATAATCCGCCTGTAGGCTGTATAGGGTCGTCCTCGCCGTCAACATTATAATATCGGTGGATAATTTCAGAATCATAATCGTCTAAAGCTTCATTCCAAGGACGTTCCTGCCATTCAACCGTTCCGTCGGAATATACGATATACTTATCGGCACAAAATTCATTTTCCATGCGGAACGAGGCGTATTCCGGAGTTCCATTTTCATCACACAGCGGCACATCAACAATTTCCTCATTATCCCACTGCCAGCCGACAAATGCACGGCTTAAAGCCCGTAAATCGTCATCTGAAATAAATCCAGTGTACTTATCGCATGAACAGAAAATCTCATCTGTCTGCTTGTAAATAGAGCCGAACGGCGGATAACTATCATAGAAATCATAAATATATTCGGTCATTCCGCTGAGTATGCTTTCTGTATCAACCCTGTAATATTTCGACGGTATTATACAGAACATATCATCTCCCAAATCAATCGATGCTTCGCTGTACATTGCAGTATTGCTGCCGTCCATATTTATTGAAAGCGTGCAGTGCCTTTCATCATCAGGAGCATAGAAATTCACCGAATCAACATTTCCATAGTATACCGTGCCGTATTCGGAAGAATCTATCTCCTCCCATTCAAGTTTTGCCAAAAAGTTCCTGATATTCTGTGATTTTTCTTCATCAAGAAGATTTTCCGTTGATTCATTATACGGCGGAATATTCCTGAATCCGCTGAATATGATATTTCCTGCCGTATCCGCAAACGGAGCATTGCTTTCTGCATCTTCCGTATCCTCTGCCGCCTTATCTGCCGTAGCTTCTGCATTATCTTCTGATATATCTTCTTCCGGAGCTTCACCTTCCTCTATTTTATCTATGAGAATATTCTCCTCGGGAGGAACATTTTCATACTGTTCCTCATTTCTTATAATAAAAATTCCGGAAAGAACAATTCCTGCCGCAGCTGCCATACAGGCTGCCGCAGATATTATTCTGGCTGCCGTACGAGACTTTGCCGGTTCAACCGTAAAAATATGCTGTTCTCCGCTGTTTTCCGAAACATCTTCATTTTCGCATTCGCTTAGAATACGCTTTTTCAGTTCAGCAGGCATTTTGATTTTCTCCGCTGACTTTTTCAATTTTTTCTCAATCATTTCTTCATGAACTCCTTTCTGTACTGTCAGCATAGTATTATGCTGTTTCAGTAACTGCGTGTGTAGATTTCCCTGAGCAGTTCCCGTCCTTTTGACAGGCGCATTTTCACTGCCGACGGTGATTTCCCGATAATCTGCGCTATTTCGTTTATTTTGTAGCCCTCGATATAGTGCAGTGTGAGAACGATTCTGAATTTTTCAGGCACTTCCACAAGTGCTTCCAGAATATCAGTATTCTTATCCGATTTATCAGCAAGAAATAAAAGTACATCTTCCGGTTCAGTGCGGTGACGTTTATTGAATCTCAGAATATCCCTGCATTTGTTCATTGCAACAGAAATAAGCCACGCCTTTTCATGTTCCGAATTTTCAAAATCTATGGATTTCCTGAAATATATTATAAAAGTCTCCTGTACAGCATCCTCTGCATCAGCATGATTTTTCAATGTCAGCAGACAAATCCTGAAAATTATATCTCCGTATTTATCGATAGCATTTTCAAGCCGTTTATTTACAGACAAGATTTTTCACCTCCCTCTAACTGTAGTACGTCATGAAACACTAAAAAGTCAATTTTTTATAAAGAAAAAAACAGACAGTTCCGCGAAACTGTCTGTTATTTATTATTTTGTCGGCACTTCCTCAAAAGTTTCCGGAATAATTCTGGAATCCGGACTATCAGCAGGATCTCCCGAACTCATTTTTGAATTAAGAAATCCTGAAAGAATCCCACGTATATCAACGCCTGTAGCTTCCGAAAGTCCATCGGTAATCTTAGTCGTTGAACTAATTATATCTCCTACCATACGGCTTGAATTTCCGTCGCCGTACATTGTGATTCTGTCAACATTTTCAAGCGGAGCGGCGGCATTTTTTACAATATCTGGCAGGGCTTTGAAGTACATTTCCAGTACAGCAGCTTCGCCGTATTTCTTCATTGCCTCCGCCTTAGCGTTGATACCCTCTGCTTCCGCAAGACCTTTCGCCCTGATTGCATCGGCTTCCGCCTGACCTACAGCGGCAATACCTTCCGCCTCCTGCATTTTAGCGTATTTATGAGCTTCTGCCTCTGCTTTCTGAGCTTCTGCCTCCTGTTCACGCTGGAAACGGTCGGCTTCGGCTTCTTTTTTAAGCTGATACAGTTTTGCATCTGCTTCCTGCTGAGCCTTATATCGTTCAGCTTCGGCTTTTTTCTTTACTTCGGCATCAAGAGACTTTTCCATTACTTCGGCTTCACGGGTTTTGAGTTCAATATCCTTTTCAGATGCTGCGATATTTGCATTAGCCTTTGTTACTTCTATTGTACGTCTCTGTTCTTCTTTCTGGAATTCATAAGCTGCATCAGCAACGGACATCTGAGTATCAGCTTCTTTTTTGAGTTCAGCCTGTTTTATTGCAA
>CAMWRC010000236.1 GCA_947176565.1 uncultured Ruminococcus sp. | reverse complement strand
GCGCCGTAATCACCGCAGGTATGCACTACGGAAATAAGGAACTTCATTTCGGTCATGTCGGCGGAATGATGGTCTTTGCTGATACATATGCCCGTTTTCTCCGCGACCGCATAGGAGCTGAAAATGTAATATTCGTAACTGGTACGGATTGCTATGGTTCGCCTATTGCAGAAGGCTGGCGCGTCAAAGTCAAAAACGGAGAATTTAGCGGTTCTCTTGAGGATTTTGTTCAGTCCAATCATGACAAACAGGAGGAAACTCTCGGAAAATACGGTATATCACCCAATATTTTTGCTGCGTCAGGTCTCGGACGTTCAAAGGAAATTCATGCCGAAGTTACAGACCATTTTATCAGTTCGCTCCATAGAAAGGGACAGCTTGATAAAATAACTACAATGCAGTTCTATGACGAGGAAGCCGGCTGTTTCCTCAACGGCAGACAGGTTATCGGAAAATGTCCTGTTGAGGGCTGTAGTTCTGAAAAAGGCTATGCAGATGAATGCGACCTCGGTCATCAGTATATGCCCGAAAATCTTCTCAATCCGGTGAGTACGCTCACAGGAAAAACTCCGGCAATGAAGCCAGTCACTAACTGGTATTTTAAACTCCGCAATTACGAACAACTCATGAAAGAATGGGTTGAGGAACTGAAAAAACGTAAGGATATTCGTCCTGTTGTATGGAAAACTATTGATGAGTTCCTGAAAAATCCTGTGATATATATAAAGCGTGAATTTGAGGAAAAATATTTCTCTCTAAGGGATAAAATGCCGGAACATACATATATCGAGGAAAAGAAAAAGCCGTCGTTTACAATAGAATTTTCCGAACTTTCCGACTGTGACGAAGCCTGCCGTATACTCACCGAAAACGGAATACGCTACAGAACCGGAAAAACTCTTGTTCCGTTCCGTCTTACTGGTAATATCGAATGGGGAGTTCCTGCACCTGTTCTTGATGATACCGATGGTCTTACAGTGTGGGTATGGCCGGAATCCCTCTGGGCTCCTATATCATTTACCGAAACATATCTTGAATCCATAGGTCATGACCGCGATGAATATAAAGATTACTGGTGCAGTAAGGATTCTCAGGTATATCAGTTTATCGGACAGGATAATATCTATTTCTACGGAATAGCTGAACCTGCAATGTGGATGGCTCAGCAGGAAAGCACTGATAAAACATCTGCTCCGCCGGACGGTGAACTTCAGATGCCGGTGATTATTGCAAATCATCATATTCTTTTCCTTGATAAGAAAGCGTCAAGTTCCGGTGCGGTGAAGCCTCCTATGGCTGATGAACTGCTTGATTTCTACACGCCGGAACAGCTCCGTATGCACTGGCTCGGACTCGGACTCGGACAGCGTTCAGTAAGCTTCATGCCGAAGCCGCTGAATCCCGAAGCCGACCCGAAAGATGCCGACCCTGTTGTAAAGGACGGTCTTCTGCTTTCAAACGTATACAACAGAATGATACGTACTGCTTTCTATACGGCACAGAATGTCTTTGACGGCATGATGCCAGATAATGCTCCAGAGGAAAATATTCTTGCCGATGCAAAAAAAGCAGTTCTAGAATACGAACGCTATATGGCTAAATTTGCTTTCCACCAGTGTATATATGTTCTTGACAGCTATATCAGAAACGGAAGCAAATATATGGCAAAGGCACTTAACGGCGATAATTCGGACAAGGAAAAGACGGCTCAGGCACTTGCGAATCTTTTCCATATCATACGCACTGCCGCCGTGCTTCTCCACCCGATTGCACCGTTTGGAACGGAAAAAATCCGCGACTATTTACAGATTGACGAAAGAATATGGTCTTGGGAGACTATTTTTGAACCGCTGACATTCTTTACTGAATCAGCCCACAAACTGAAATTCCTGCCTCCGAGAACTGATTTCTTTACACGTCACGAATCGCAGTTTGCAAAATCTGATGAATAAAACTTAATTATCAAAAATCCCTGACTCAGATTTCTGAATCAGGGATTTAGTTTATTTGATAATACAGCTTTTATCCTTCGAGATTAACGGACGAGATTACTTCTGTAAGAAGATTTGCAGGAAGCTGCTCATATCTGAGGAAATCAAATGAAAAACTTCCGAGACCGCGTGTAACCTGTCTGAGATACATCGCGAAATCGTGCATTTCACGTACCGGAACTTCCGCGGAAATGCAGGTAGTGCCATGAACTACTGGTTCCATTCCGAGAACTCTGCCGCGGCGTTTATTGAGTTCGCCCATAACATCGCCTGTTTTTTCGTCGGGAACGGTTACTTTAAGTTCGCCGATTGGTTCAAGCATAACTGGGTCAGCTTTCCGGAGACCCTCTTTATATGCAATTGCAGCGGCTGTCTTGAATGCCATTTCCGAGGAATCAACTGGGTGATACGAGCCGTCAACAAGTATCGCTTTAAGTCCTACAACCGGACAGCCTGCGAGTACGCCCTTTTTAACGGAATCTTCAAGACCTTTCTGTACAGCAGGGAAGTAATTTTTTGGTACAGCACCGCCGAATACGCGTTCCTCGAAAATGAGTGTATCGCTTACGCACGGTTCAAATTCAATCCATACATGACCATACTGACCATGACCGCCGGACTGTTTCTTATGTTTTCCCTCGACCTTTACTTTTTTGCGTATAGTTTCCTTATAGGCGATTTTAGGAACTGACAGCTTTATATCAGCACCGAATTTAGTTCTTGCCTTTGCGCCGGCAATTTCAAGATGCTGTTCGCCGAGACCGCTGAGAATCTGTTCTTTTG
>CAMWRC010000235.1 GCA_947176565.1 uncultured Ruminococcus sp. | reverse complement strand
GAAATATTACCATGCACGTAATTGAGGACAAAGAGGAAATGAATGTTCCGAATCTTGCACGCCTTGCTTATAATTCCAGAGCAGAAAAGATTATTATTGAATATAACGGTATGTGGCAGGTCAGTGAACTTTTATCAAATATGCCGGATAACTGGGGATTGTATCAGGTGATGTTCTTTGCTGATGCTTCAACATTCCTCAGCTATAATGCAAATATGCGCAGTCTTGTTGTTGATAAGCTGAATATGTGCGAACTTGCCGTATTCAACCGTTTTGAGAAATCTATGGACGTAAACGAATTTCATAAGATTGTGCGCGGAGTCAGCAGACGCAGTGAGATATGTTACGAATATACTGACGGACAGGTTGCCTATGATGATATCGAAGACCCGCTTCCCTTTGATATTGAAGCGGAACATATAATTATTGAGGACAGGGATTACGCTCTCTGGTACAGGGATATTATGGACGAGCCTGAAAAATATGACGGAAAAACTATAACATTCAAAGGTCTTGCAGCAAAGAATAAAAAATTTCCGGAAAACACATTTGCTTTCGGAAGACATATCATGACCTGCTGCGTTGATGATATACAGTACTGCTGGGCTGCTGCTGTCTGGGACAGAAATATAGTTCCTGAGCCAAAAAAGTGGCTGAAAATAACAGCAAAGATTTCCGTGCAGAAGCATAAACTGTACCGCGGAGATGGTCCTGTTCTCTATGTTTCCGCACTTGAACCGGCTGAAGCTCCGGAGCAGGAAGTCGCAACATTCTATTGATTGGGAGTCTTTAATATGAACAGAATAAATATAGGATTTATCGGAGCAGGCAATATGGGGAGCGCAATTATGCGCGGTATCGCTGCAAGCGAAGCAGGCAGGAATATCAGCCTTTTCGCATTTGACCCCGATAATGAAAAAGTAAAGGCACTCTCTGATATTGATGTCATGATGTGCAGCTCTGAAACTGAACTTACGGAAAAATGCGGATATGTTTTTCTTGCAGTAAAGCCGCAGATAATCGAAAAGGTTATCGAATCTGCCGCTCCTGCTGTTACTCCGGAAAAAGTCATAATTTCAATTGCAGCCGGAATTTCAGATGAATTTATTGCATCGAAAACTATTCCCGATGCGAAAATCATACTTGTTATGCCAAATACGCCTCTCCTTGTGGGAGAGGGTGCGTCGGCACTTTCAAGGAATGATAATGTTACTGATGAGGAATTTGACGTTATACTCGGCGTATTCCGTTCATGCGGAACGGCTGCTGTTATTTCCAAGGACAAAATGAAGGAAATAATCGCTATAAACGGAAGCAGTCCGGCATTTATCTATCTCTATGCAAAGGGATTTATTGATTATGCCGAGTCCGCAGGCATTGACCGGAATGCTGCAACTGAACTTTTCAGCAAAAGTCTTATAGGTTCTGCCAAGATGATAACGGATTCCGGCTACAGCATTGATGAACTTATAAAAATGGTATCATCTCCGGGTGGAACTACACTTGCTGGTCTGGAACGTCTTTATGAGGGTAATCTCGGACAGACTGTTAAAAACTGCTGCGAAAGTTGTACACAGAGAGCATATGAGCTTTCAAAATAATCAAAGCCTGTCCTGAAAACAGGTTCTAAAACTTGTCCGCGGCGCATAACATTTCTAAAAAAGATTTTTAAAAAAAGGAATGGTGATGCGTTGTGAATCATAAAGAATACATATCATATGAAAAACGCGGAAAGGGCATAGCATTTCTGCTTATTGCAGAATTTGCCGGAACGGTCGCAGGTTCTTTCTGTTCTGTGTTTTCGGGGAAATCTGGATTTCTTTTTTCCGTAAACCGTGGCGGAACGGTATTTGAGGCATTCAGTGATACGGTTCTTATGATGGCTTTGTTTTTAGCTGCTGCGTTTTTCTGCGGACTTTTTGCATTCGGACAGCCTTTAGGAATTGCGCTCCTGATGGCTGTCGGAGCGGAAAACGGTGCATACGGAGCTGAACTTTACGCCTCGTCAGGAATATCAGCCGCACCTCTTTTTCTTCTGAGAACCGCGGCTCTGTCTGCAATAGCAGTCCTTGCAGTCAGCGAACTTCTGAGGGCATCGACGGCTATATTTCTGAACATTACCGGAAATTCAGCGGAATTTCCGCAGCTTGGACTTTATTGTGTGAAATTTATTGTTTTGTCAGGGTTTGCTCTCGCGGCATCAATAGCTGACTCTCTTTTAAAATCTGTATTCATAGGGTAATTTATACTTCTTCCTGTGAAAACAGATTCCTGAATCTTTTTTTGTTAGGAGGACTTAATGAGTCTTTTCGGTAACTATGATAATTCCGGTTCGGGTATTCCAAAATACGCGCCCAAAAAAACGGGAATCGCTCTTTTTTTTGATTTGTTTTTCAGGAAAATAGATAAAATAACCGGTCTTAATCTGCTTATGTCAATATTCCTGCTGCCATTTCCGGCAGCGTTTGTGCTGATACGCTATGTTGATGATATGCGAATCCTGCTTGCACTTCTGATTATACTTTTCCTTGCGTTTGCGGTGAATATCGGACCTGCAACCGCCGGAATGACAAAGGTCATGAGGGCATTTCTGATTGAAAAGCATACATTTGTTATCCGTGATTTTTTCAGGGGATACCGTGAGAATTTCGGAAAAGCCTGTATTATCGGTATAATTGATGTGGTAGCGGCATTATCGGCATACGCAAGCTGCAAATTCTATCCGTACTGTGCGGAGATTTATGATACAAAACTTTTTTATATTCCATTTGTAATATCGTTAAGCGTTTTACTTGTAGTATTCATG
>CAMWRC010000234.1 GCA_947176565.1 uncultured Ruminococcus sp. | reverse complement strand
CACCCAGACCTCCCCCTCATCACTCGTCGGACGCGTCACCTCTGTCTAAGAGCATACAAATATATGTTCCTTTGTTCATTATACTACGTATTATACCATATGCGCGTAACGTTGTCAATACATTTCAGAAGCTGTCCACGGAAATCAATTTTTAAAATAATTTTAGTGAATATATTAAAAAGAAAAAACTTTATGCACTCATTTGAAAGTACATAAAGCTTTAATGTCTTATTTTTCAGCAAGTTCGCGAAACTCATCTTCTGTAATTATCGGAACTCCAAGAGATTTTGCAGTTTTATTCTTTGAGGAATTGGACATGGAGTCATTATTTATAAGATAATCTGTTCTGGAGGATACAGCTGATGATACTTTTCCGCCTTTTGATTCAATAAATACTTTTAATTCGTTTCTGTTTTTCCAGATATGAACAGAGCCTGTTATTACAAAAGTCTTTCCTGAAACTGCTGAATCAGAACCAATCTTTTCAGGTTCAGCTATTTCAAGTTCTGCAAGAAGTTCATGATATTCTTTTAAATTTTCTGAATCGGCAAAAAAAGAGGTAAAATCAGCAGCCAGCACTTCTCCGACAGTATCTATTTCAATGAGTTCATCAGCTGTAAGTTTTTCCAGTTTTTCAGGGTCGGGATATACCGAGCATATGAGCTTTGATGCAGCACGCCCGATATTTGGTATTCCGAGAGCATAAAGTACGCGGCTGAGTTCGGTATGACGTGATTTTTCAACTGCTTCCAGAAGCTTCTGATATGACCGCTCACCGAAACCCTCTAAAGATGAAATTTTTTCCCTGTACTCGTCAAGATGGTAGAAGTCGCGGAAGCTACTGACAAATCCCTCACCTATGAGTGTTTCTATAGTAGCTGTTGAAAGTCCGACAATATTCATTGCATCACGCTGGACAAAATGTTCAAATCTGCCGATATGCTTTGCAGGACATTCAGGATTTACACAGAAAAGAGTCTCCACATCATCGCCGGAAACTTTGATTTCTGTTTTTCTGCCGCATACAGGGCATTTATCTGGTATTGTCAGATTTCCGGAACACGTTTTGTTTTCAAGTATCTGCGGAATTATCATATTCGCCTTGTAGACCGAAACAATATCACCTGTACCGAGTTCGAGTGACTTAACTATGCTGACATTATGAACCGATGCTCTTGATACCGTAGTACCCTCAAGCTCTACCGGCTCAAAAACGGCAACGGGATTCAACAGCCCTGTACGGCTTGCCGACCATTCGATTTCGATAAGCTGTGTATCAGCGGTTTCATCGCGCCATTTGAAAGCCATTCCGTTACGCGGAGCATGGGAAGTTGCACCGAGACTTACTCCATATGCAATATCATCAAGCATAAGCACAAGACCGTCTGTAGGAAATTCATTTTCTGCGATTCTGCTTTCAAAATTCCTGACCTGATTTCCAAGGCTGTTATTATCAACAGTCACGCCGTAAACACACTGGAATCCCCAGTCTGAAAGCTGCGATATTCTTTCGCCGAAGCTGTTGATGTCAGTTCCGTCAGCACTAACCAGATTGAAAGCAAAGAAATTTATATTCCGTTCGGCTGTTATTTTTGAATCAAGATTGCGGACAGTTCCTACGCAGAGATTACGTGGATTCTTATATTTTGCAGTTTCATCGATTGTACTGTTTACTTTTTCAAAATCCGAAAATTTCATGACAGCTTCGCCGCGGACAATGAGTTTTCCGCTGAACGGAATACGTGCAGGGATTCCGATGATATGACGTGCATTTGCAGTTATATCTTCTCCGGTTTCGCCGTTTCCGCGTGTTACAGCCTGAACCAGTACATTATTTTCATAAGTCAGAACAATAGTAAGTCCATCAAGCTTCCAGCTCAGGAATCCCTTGTTTTCTCCGAGCCAGTCACGCAGAACATCAATATCCTTTGTTTTATCGAGAGAAAGCATTTTAGAGGTATGTTTAATCTTTTTCAGTGATGATGCAACTTCATATCCGACTGTCTGCGTACGGCTTCCGCTGAGGATAATACCGGTTTCCTTTTCAAGTGATTCAAGTTCATCATAAAGCCGGTCGTACTCATGGTCGGACATTATTTCCACACCCGTATTATAATAAGCGTCGGAAGCCTTCGCAAGTATATCATTAAGTTCTTTCATGCGTTCTGTTTTATTCATGAATTACAACTCCTTATGAACCGTGCAGACTGATAAGTATTCCGTCTTGCAAGCTCCTTGTCTATTCCGCCGAGTACCGCTATTTTATCCGTACTCCATTCTGGTGCAATAAGCTTTGATTTATCGCCGTCTCCGGTTATACGTTCTATGACTGTCTCCGGCGGAAGAAGTTCAAGCTGACGGATTACAATATCAATATACTCCTCACGGCTTAAAAGTTTGATACTGCCGATTCTGTACATTTTCTCAAGTTTTGTGCCGTCTATGACATGAAGCATCTGTATTTTTACGGCATCGGGTCTGAGAACCGCAGTCTGAACCGCTGTTTCGAGCATCATATCAGCAGTTTCCTCCGGAAGTCCGTTGATTATATGCAGACATACCCTTATTCCACGCGATTTGAGTCTATAAAATCCGTCAAGAAATTCAGCATGGGAACAGCACCGGTTAATTAATCTGATAGTATTTTCATGAACTGTCTGCATACCAAGTTCAACAGTCAGATTTGTACATCTGCTGAGATTTTCCAGCAGGTCAAGAACTTCATCAGAAAGGCAGTCCGCGCGTGTTCCTATAGATATTCCGGCAACGTCAGGAAATTCAAGAGCCTCTGTATATACTTTCCTGAGTGTTTCCACAGG
>CAMWRC010000233.1 GCA_947176565.1 uncultured Ruminococcus sp. | reverse complement strand
ATTGTATAATGTATTGTGGATATATTATGTATGGAAACGGATTCAGGTCTGTCCAGTTTCCGTACAGCTAACCGTAACAAATATACTCAGGAAGGAGTGTTTATATGAAAAAACTTCATGGTATAAAGCTGAAACACCGCAAAAATACCGAAAACCACGAAACTGTGCAGCTTCCGATACCCAAAAAAATAAAACTTCCTATGTCAATGCACATGGGTGCGCCATGCATACCGCTCGTCAAAACCGGCGATACAGTGAAAGTTGGTCAGAAAATCGGAGACAGCGATGCAGCTTTCAGTGTGCCTGTACATTCTTCGGTTTCCGGCAGAGTAACAGCGGTAACTGATTATCAGACAGCTATGGGAACTGTATGCCGTGCCGTTGAAATTGAACCCGACGGCGGACAGATTGTCTCCGAAGATGTAAAACCGCCTGTGATTACTGATAAGCAGTCGTTTATCAAGGCTGTTCGCGAAAGCGGCGTATGCGGTCTTGGCGGAGCAGGATTCCCCACTCATATCAAGCTTAATCCAAAAAACGAAATTGATACTCTCGTCATAAATGCTGCCGAATGTGAGCCATATATCACTGCCGACTACCGCGAAATGCTTGAGAACACTGATGATGTTCTCCGCGGAATACGGCTTGTCAAGGATATGCTGAATATTAAAAATGCCAAAATCGCTGTTGAAGCCAATAAACCCGAAGCAATCAGAAAATTTACGGATATGGCTGAAAATGATGATACAATTGATATAGTAACACTTCCATCATCTTATCCGCAAGGTGCTGAAAAGGTCATAATATACAACACTACCGGTCGCATAGTTGAGGAGGGAAAACTTCCTGCCGATACGGGCATTATAGTTCTGAACGTATCCACTGCCGCATTTATTTACAGATACACGCAGGACGGTATGCCGCTTATTACGCGCCGTATCACGGTTGACGGAAACGCTGTCGGCGAACCTAAAAACATATCCGCACCAATCGGTACACCTATAGAAGATATACTTACATTCTGCAAAACTGACTTTGAATCCCTGAAAAAAGTTATTTCCGGCGGTCCTATGATGGGTATGTCCATTCCGGATATAAGTATGCCCGTTACAAAGACAACAAATGCACTCCTTGCATTAAACAAATATGATGAACGGAAAACATCTGCCTGTATACGCTGCGGACGCTGCGTGAATGTCTGCCCCATCGGTCTTATGCCGGCGGAAATAGACAGAGCATACAGAATAAGGGATATTGATGACCTGAAAGCTCTTAAAGTCACTCTCTGCATGAACTGCGGAAGCTGTACTTTTGTATGCCCTGCCAACAGAAAACTTGCTGAAACAAATCAGCTCGCAAAAACTCTTATTCCAAGAAAGTGAGGTGGAGAATATGAAAAGACTTATCGTTTCACCATCTCCCCATGACGAAAATAATATAAAAACATCGTCTATAATGATAAATGTATGTATTGCACTTGTGCCGGCACTTATCGCCGCCTGTATAATATTTGGTCTGCGTTCACTTCTAATCACTGCCGTATGTATCGCAAGCTGCGTGATTTTTGAATATCTGTGCCGCCGTCTTATGAAACGCGATAATACAATCGGCGATATGTCAGCTGTCGTTACCGGATTTATACTTGCCCTCAATCTTCCTGTGACTGTTCCGCTCTGGATACCGGTTATCGGCTCATTTGCCGCTATTGTGATTGTAAAGCAGCTTTTCGGCGGTCTCGGTCAGAATTTTGCAAATCCTGCCGCTACGGCACGTATTATTCTTATGCTGTCTTTCCCATCAATAAATAAATGGGTAGTTCCGTTCTTTTATAAACAGGCTGATGCGGTAACTGCCGCTACTCCGCTTGCCCTCGGCGAGAATGATATTCTCCCATCTTATCTTGATATGTTTCTCGGAAATATAGGAGGCTCTCTCGGCGAAACCTGTTCGCTCGCCCTGCTTATCGGCGGACTTTATCTTGCTGCGCGGAAAATCATCAGTCTTGCCGCTCCGCTGTCTTTTATAGGAAGTCTTGCTCTGCTTTCACTTATTTCCGGAAATGACCCGATTTATCAGATACTCGCCGGCGGCGTTTTTCTGGGAGCTTTTTTCATGGCTACCGATTATGCAACTACTCCGATTTCCACAAAAGGCAAGATTGTATTTGGTATCGGCTGCGGCGTAATAACATTTGTTATCCGTCAGTTCTGTTCGCTTCCTGAGGGAGTATCTTTCTCGATACTTCTTATGAATGTCCTTACGCCGTATATCGAACAGCTTACACGCTCAAAAGCATTCGGAGCTGCAAAGCCGGAAAAGAGGGATAAAAAATGAAAGAAAATATCAAACCGCCTGTAGTTCTGGCAGTAATCTGTATTATTGCATCACTTCTCCTTGTTCTTGTCCATGAGATGACAAAGGAAAATATCGCCGAACAGAAAGAACTGAGATTCAGCACAAGCGTTGAGGCTCTTTTCGGAAAAACTGACAGCAGACTGATTGAAAATAATTTCGGAAACAATGCAGTTAAAGCAATCGCTGTAACTTCCGACGGAAAAACTGCCGTTCAGGTAGTGGCTGACGGATATTCAAAGGACGGAATCAATATCCTTGTGGGAATTGATGAAAACGGCAGAATCTCAGGCATTGAATTTGTATCTCTCGGAGAAACTCCGGGACTTGGCTCAAAGGTCCGCGATGAATCCGGCTTCCGCGAACAGTTCTATGGCGAATCTCAGCCGGACGTAAATCTTGATGCAATAAGCGGTGCGACATTCTCATCAAAAGGCATGAAAGCTGCTGTTGATACCGCCTTGCAGG
>CAMWRC010000232.1 GCA_947176565.1 uncultured Ruminococcus sp. | reverse complement strand
CGATAACGCTGAACGATGATTCTAAAAAAGGGAACGAATTTTTTATCCGTTCCCTTTCTGTATGGGATAGCGTTAAATTATCTGAGATGCCAGATATTATCAGCGTATTCAGTAACAGCACGGTCGGCAGAGAAGATTCCTGCACCGGCAATGTTGTTGAGAGACATTTTAGCCCACTTCATCTTGTCGTTGTAGCATTCAGTGATATAAGCCTGAGCCTTGCGGTAGCTGTCGAAATCGGCAAGAACCATATACGGGTCGCGGTCTTTGAGAGAATTGGCAACATCGTTGAATGTACAGCCATTGATTCCATGATACATACGCTCGATAGCATTCTTGATTCTGCTGTCGCTGTGGAAGTAGCTGGTCGGATTATATCCTCTTGCCTTGAGTGCATTTACTTCCGGAGTTGTCATACCGAAGATAACAATATTATCGTCGCCGGCAGCTTCCTTGATTTCAATATTTGCACCGTCAAGAGTACCAAGAGTTACTGCACCGTTGAGCATGAACTTCATATTTCCTGTACCGGAAGCCTCAGTGCCGGCAAGTGAAATCTGTTCAGAAATATCAGAAGCAGGCATAAGCTTTTCAGAAAGAGTTACGCAGTAGTTTTCGAGGAAGATAACCTGAAGTTTCTGTGAAA
This sequence comes from uncultured Ruminococcus sp., assembly GCA_947176565.1. Taxonomy (GTDB): domain Bacteria; phylum Bacillota; class Clostridia; order Oscillospirales; family Ruminococcaceae; genus Ruminococcus. The sequence continues at coordinate 2,174 of CAMWRC010000232.1, read as the reverse complement.
CTTTCGGATTCTTGCGTATTTCCTCAGATATAGCCCATATCATCTTGATAATCTGCTTTGCCAGATAATATCCGGGAGCAGCCTTTGCAGCGAAAATATAGGTTTTAGGTGTGAACGGAGCGTCAGGATTTTCGAGGAGATACTCATAATCAGCAAGAATATTCATGACGTTAAGATGCTGTCTCTTGTATTCGTGGAGACGTTTTACCTGAACATCAAAGATTCTGCTTGTATCAAGAATAATACCGCTTGTATGCTTTACGTGTTTTGCCAGTTTCTGCTTATTCTCAGTCTTTACAGCCATGAGTCTTTCCAGAACAGAAGCATCATCAGCAAATGCACGGAATTTTTCCAGTTCTGCGCCGTCCTTTATGAATTTGTCACCGATAGTTTCGGTAAGAAGCTGAGTAAGTCCTGGATTTGACTGATAGAGCCATCTTCTGTAAGCGATACCGTTTGTTACGTTCTTGAACTTCCACGGAGCAAATTCATATTCATCGTGGAATACAGATTCCTTGATGATTTCGGAATGAAGCTGAGATACGCCGTTTACGCTGTGTGAAGCTGCAACGCAGAGATTAGCCATATGAATCATATTATCCTTGATGATTGACATACGGGTAGTTTTTGCGCTGTCTCCGCCGTTCTTTTCCATGAGGGACTGACAATAGCGGTTGTTTATCTCAACGATGATTGAGAATATGCGCGGAATAACTGTTCTGACAAGATTAACGTCCCATTTTTCGAGAGCTTCAGCCATTACGGTATGATTTGTATAGGCGAATGTCTTGGTAACTATATTCCATGCCTGATCCCAGCCGTATCCGCAGTCGTCAAGGAGTATACGCATAAGTTCCGGAATAGCCAGTGTGGGGTGAGTATCATTTATGTGAATAGCAACCTTTTCAGCGAGATTTTCAAGAGTTCCGTAAATCATCATGTGATTGTTTACGATGTCGCCGATAGAAGCTGCGCACAGGAAATACTGCTGTCTGAGACGGAGACTCTTTCCCTCGGCGTGATTATCGTTAGGATAGAGAATCTTGGAGATAGCGTTTGCAGTAGCATTCTGAGCGAGAGCCTTTGCGTAATTTCCCTCATTAAATTCGCTCATATTGAAGCTCGGAGCCTTTGCTGACCAAAGACGAAGAACAGAAACACCCTCACTTCCGTATCCTGATACATACATATCATACGGAGTGGCAACTACTGTATTATAGTTCACATGGGAGATATAGTGGTACTGATTGTCCCAGTATTCCTGAATATCGCCCTCGAAGTGAATATCGATTGAGAGTTCCGGTTTAGGAACGAGCCATACGCTGCCGCCGGGGAGCCAGTTGTCGGGAAGTTCAGTCTGCCAGCCCTCCTCAAGTTTCTGCTGGAAGATGCCGTATTCATAGCAGAGTGAATAGCCCATTGCAGGGAATCCCATTGTAGCAAGACCGTCAAGATAGCAGGCAGCAAGTCTGCCGAGACCGCCGTTGCCGAGACCGGCGTCCGGTTCGTGGTCGAAAACTTTGTCGAGGTTGATTGTGTGACTTTTGAGCATTGCGCGGACATCTTCGGCAATTTCAAGGTTATAGAGGCTTGTTTTGAGGGAACGTCCCATGAGAAATTCCATTGAGAGGTAATATATCTGTTTTCCTCCGACGGAGTGTGTATGGTTCACGAAGCTCTGTCTTTTTGCTCCGAGTATTTCAACGATTATAGAGGACAGAACCTGATATACCTGTTTATCAGAAGCTTCCTCTGGAGTTACGCTGTACAATGCCTGAAGCTTTTTTGGAAAATCGGCTTTAATCTTATCAATAATCTGTGTTTTTGTTGTCATAAAAAAATCTCCTTTTCTGCCGGTAACGGCTTTTTTACTGACTGCATACAAGGAACTGAAAATCGAAAAAAACGGAAAATGCCGTACAATCAGTATACAAATATATTGTACCATATTTTCCGGAATATTTCAATTGTATATTTATACAAATATTTGTCCACCAAATTTACATATTACTGCAAATGGGCTGCATAATCAACAAAAAAAGATGAACAGGTTGTATAAATTTAATAAAAGAGCGGATTCAGATTGATTTTTTTGTACACTCATAACTATTAAGAATGGAAATTAACAATTTGTTAAAATGACGATATGCTGGTTAAAAAATAAAACTGATTAA
>CAMWRC010000231.1 GCA_947176565.1 uncultured Ruminococcus sp. | reverse complement strand
ACATGTAAAAACACTGGAAATTTATTTTGCAATGTGCTATAATGATTTGTGTATGGTTTATCTGCCTTTGTGCAGTTAATTCAAATATTTATTCAGAATCATTGCAACAGTTCTGAATATATCATATTCGGCAGAATATACGGAAATATATTCTGCTTCCATAAGGAGGAAAAGAGTACATGAAAAAAGTACAGCTTACAGAAACAGTTCTGCGTGACGCTAATCAGTCTTTAATGGCAACGCGTCTGCCCTACAGCGATTATGAGGAAATACTCGCTGATATGGACAAGGCAGGATATTACTCAATCGAATGCTGGGGCGGAGCAACATTTGACTCATGCCTGCGCTATCTGAACGAGGATCCATGGGAAAGACTCAGAAATCTCAGAAAGAATCTTCCCAACACAAGATTGCAGATGTTACTGAGAGGTCAGAATCTTCTCGGCTACAAGCACTACCATGACGATGTTGTTGAAAAATTCATCGAACTTTCAATCAAAAACGGAATCGACGTTATCCGTATCTTCGATGCACTCAACGATTTCAGAAATATCGAAACTGCTCTCAGCTCAGTAAAGAAATTCGCAAAGAAAAGAACAATCGCTTCCGGCTGCATTTCCTATACACAAAGCCCTGTCCACACTGTTGACAAGTATATCGAGATGTGCCGTGAACTCAAAACAATGGGATTTGATACAATCTGCCTGAAAGATATGGCAGGTACTATGTCGCCGTATGAAGCAGAACATCTTATTAAAGGAATCAAAGACGCTATCGGCGATATGACGCTTATCCTCCATACCCACTGCACCACCGGAATGGCATATATGACAGTTCTGAAAGCCATTGAATCCGGAATAGATGTCATTGATACTGCCTGCTCGGCATTCTCCGGCGGAACTTCACAGCCCTCTACTGAAACTATGTTCTACGCTCTCCAGCAGTACGGCATTGACTGCGATCTTGACGAGGATATCATTAACAAGGTAAATGATTTCTTCAAGCCCGTTAAGCAGAAATATATTGACAACGGTCAGCTCAATCCGAAAAGCCTTGCCACAGATGCGCAGGCTCTTGTATACAAAGTTCCCGGCGGTATGCTCTCGAATATGATAGCAAACCTTACAGATATGCACGCTATGGACAAATTCGATGCCGCACTCGCGGAAATCCCGAAAGTACGCGCAGACCTCGGCTATCCGCCTCTTGTAACTCCGCTTTCACAGATGGTCGGAAATCAGGCTGTAACAAATGTACTCGTCGGCGAACGCTACAAGAATATTTCCAAGGAAGTCAAGAATTACATAAAAGGTGAATACGGAATCGCTCCTGCACCTATAGACCCAGACCTCTCCAAAAAAGTCCTTGGCGATGATATGCCCGTGGACTGCCGTTCAGAAGATGAAAAACGTACCGGCGAAGATTTCAAAGCTGCAAAGGAAGCTCTCGGAGACCTCTGCCGCTGTGAAGAAGATGTAATGAGCTATATCTGCTATCCTGCCCAGACTCTGAAATTTCTCCAGAACCGCAAGGCACAGGAAGAAAATGAAGCAGTTTATACAATCGAGGAAATGTAAGGAGGCAGCTGTATGAATATGTATCTTCTCGCAGCTGTCCAGTCAGCAGAAAGCGGCACGAAAATCGGAATAGGTGACGCTGCTATAACGGCGATTTTCGGATACTGTGTTGTATTTTTCGGTCTTGTTCTCCTGATGTGTGTTCTGTATATAACAGGCTCAATATTCAAAAGCAGAGAATCAAAAGCTGCTGCTGCGAAAGCCGCTGAAAAAGCTGCAGAAAAAAAGCCCGAACCAGTTCCGGAACCCCCTTCTCCTGCTGCTCCGGGTTCAGCCGGTCATGTTAAACTCTATAGCGTACCGGATAAGGAAGCCGCAATGATTATGGCTATCGTTGCTGATAAAATGCAGACTCCGCTCAATGAGCTGCGATTCATTTCAATCAAGGAGGTAAAATAATATGAAATATAAAGTTACTCTCAACGGAAAAACATATGAAGTCGAAGTCGAAAAGGGAAAGGCAATACTTCTTGATGAGTATGAAGCTCTTGCACCTGCTCCCGCACAGACTGCTGCTCCGGCTGTTCCTGCACCTGCCGCAGCACCTGCTCCGGCTGCTCCTGCCGCTCCCGTAAATCTCGCTGCCGGCGAAACAGTTGCCGCACCGATGCCCGGAAATATCCTCCGTATAGAAGTAAATCAGGGCGATACTGTAAAATCCGGTCAGATTCTTGTTATACTTGAAGCCATGAAAATGGAGAACGAAATTGTTGCTCCAAAGGACGGAACTGTTGCACAGATAGTTACAAGCAAGGGAGCAGTTGTAGATACCGGTTCACCGCTTGTTATCATAGCATAAGGAGGGCGGACAATGGATATTCTTCAGACCCTCACGGACTTGTGGGAAGGTTCGGGATTTCACAGCTTCCTCGTTGACGGCGGCTGGAAAAACCTTATCATGATTGCCGTTTCCTGTGTTCTCCTCTACCTCGGAATAAAGAAAAAATTTGAACCGCTTCTTCTTGTCGGAATCGCATTCGGCTGTTTGCTTGTCAATCTCTCATACTTCACGCCGGAATCGACTGACGCACTTTATCACCCTGAATTATGGTCGGATTTCCTTGACCATGACAGCGAATACTACCACAGCTACGGACGGATAATGTCGGAGGGCGGACTTCTTGATATTCTCTACATAGGCGTAAAAGCCGGCATATATCCCTCACTGATATTTATGGGCGTAGGCGCAATGACGGACTTCGGTCCGCTGATTGCAAATCCGAAAAGCCTGCTACTCGGAGCTGCTGCACAGATGGGCGTATTC
>CAMWRC010000230.1 GCA_947176565.1 uncultured Ruminococcus sp. | reverse complement strand
TCCTTCAGCTGTGAGAATAACTCACGAACCAGTTACGACAAGTTCACTCTGAAATGCGTCTTTGTAAGTATAAATTTCAACAATAGATTCACGCACAACCGCGGCGACTCCTTCTGTGGAATATCTTCCGTTTTCGTCAACCTCGTCAATTAATCTGTCAGCACCTTCCGGCTTGCCGTTCTGATATATAACTATCTGATTTGAATTATTAATATCTGCTATACGCTGTGAGCTTGTATATATATCATAGGCAATTCCGCCAGCTCCGATTGCAATGGTAATTATAATCAGCAGGACAAAAAGCGCAATCATCACTCTTTCACGACGTTTATGCCCGCGTCCGTCAAAAAATTCAGCCGCCTGCTGCTGTTCGCTCTTTATATCCGGATTCGGGAATCCTATCGGTTCATACATAAAAGAGTCATACTCCGGCGTTTTCGTTACGGGAGGCGGTGCATCGTGGGAATTATCTTTATCTTCAGAATTATATTCTTCCCCGTCCGGTGAATCAAGCGGTACATCTATATCTTCATGAAAAAAAATTTCTTTTCCGGGATATGACTTTTTTTTATCGTCCATAGTTGCTCCTTATATCTTTTTTATAGACCCGTTTTTTGTCGGGTCAACAGGTATCTGTATCTGAAATTCCGTATATTCTCCGTAAACGCTCTTTACAACAATATGACCGTTATGGAGATGAACTATCTTACGCGATATGGATAATCCCAGTCCAAGACCGGTCTTGTCTTTCCCGCGTGAGGAATCCGTTTTATAAAACCGGTCGAAAACCTGCTGTATTTCTGAATCTTTAAGACCTTCGCCGGTATTGCGTATTCCAATAATACATATATCGTCCTTTTTGTCAAAGCGGAATGAAAGAGTTCCGCCCTTATTTACGAATTTGACAGCATTTTCTACAAGATTATAAACAACCTGCTGCATAAGGTCGGCATCAACAACAGCCATAAGACGGCTGCTGTCAAGCTCCTCAATCTGAAGTTCCTTTGCTTCAATATTTTTCTCGAACATAAGCACAACCTTAATAACAAGGTCAGTAATATTGGTCTCCTGAAAATTCGGTCTCATCGTACCGGATTCAAACCGGCTCATGTTGAGCATTGATGTTATCAGTATGCGCAGACGCTGTATTTCCTGAGATACAAGAACAAGATATTCCTGCTGACGGCTTTTTTTAATAGTTCCATCAAGTATTCCGTCAACAAATCCGCCGATAGTCGTCATCGGCGTGCGGAGTTCATGGGAGACGTTGGCAATAAATGTACTGCTGGTCTCCTCACTTTTCTCGATACGCGCGGCAATGGCATTTACATGGTCGGAAATAAGCTGTAGATTCGGGGAAAGCTCAGTGGCGGAAAGCTTTTCCGAGAAATCGCCTTTAGCATATTGTCCGGTAATTTTCAGAAGCTGTGATTCGTATTCAATATATTTTCTGGTTTTATATCTGAAAAAAGCATAGCAGATTATCATTGCTGACAATGCAAAGGCGATATATATCAACAAAATCACGAAAGTAAATGATTCAACATCATCAGTAGTGCGATAAGCCATTATATAATGAGGAACATATTGCTTTTTGGATTTCACAAAAAATTTTGAGCCGAAAGTAAGCGCAGGAACACTCTGAGATACCGCAGATGTATTTAGGTCAAGATAATCGGAACTTCCAAGCTGTTCAATCATCTGGCTGCTGAGAGACGGTGTGCTTTCTGGTTCGCCGTCAGCACATACAAGACATACTCCGTTCTCGTCATACATAAAAAGTCTTATCTGCCGTTCCTCAGCAAGTTTTGAACCGAGACGTTCCGCCGTTTCAATATACGTATCAGGAGTTTCGTGATATGCGTCAGAAATATAACTTCTAAAAAGTTCTCCCGAAGCTTTGAGACTGTTGAGCTGCGACCTTTGATAAATAGCGGAAGAAACGCTGATTATCACTGCACCGAGAATTACAAGGACGCAGAATATAATAATCATTATAAGCCTGAAAATCTTATAATATGAGCTTTCTTTATAATTCAACAGAATCCACCACACTTATCAGAGTTTATTCTTCGTCCTCCGCCTCGAATTTATATCCCACGCCCCAGACAGTTTTCAATGCCCACTTATCCGATACGCCCTCTAATTTTTCACGCAGCCGCTTGATATGAACATCAATAGTACGTGAATCGCCGTAGTATTCAAAACCCCATACTTCATCAAGAAGCTGGTCGCGCGTATATACGCGGTTCGGATTGGCAGCAAGATAATAAAGCAGCTCAAGCTCTTTCGGCGGAGTATCAACAATCTTGCCGTTTACTTTGAGTTCATAGCGTGTCATGTTTACAGAAAGCTTATCATACCTGACTTCCTTTACCTGCGGTTCAGCGTTGATGCTTCCTATGCGGCGAGTTACGGCATTGATTCTGGCAATTACTTCCTTTGCATCAAATGGTTTTACGATATAATCATCAGCTCCAAGTTCAAGACCGATAACCTTGTCGATTGTTTCTCCTTTGGCGGTTATCATGATTATCGGAACATTTGACTTCTTGCGGATTTCACGGCATACCTGCCAGCCGTCCATACTCGGCAGCATTATATCAAGAAGTACCATATCCGGTTTCAGCGCATTGAATTTTACAACAGCTTCCTCACCGTCGTGAGACAGTATAACACTATATCCGTCCTTTTCGAGGTACAGTCTTAACAGGTCGCAGATATTTTTATCATCGTCAACTATGAGTATCTTCAGACTTTTTTCATTTGCCATATTGTTTCCCTCTTTCTGTTTGCTGATATTATTAAAAATCCATAGTTTAAACTCATATCAGAAAAATATTCTGCATAAAAACAGATTATAATAATC
>CAMWRC010000229.1 GCA_947176565.1 uncultured Ruminococcus sp. | reverse complement strand
AATCATCAATGACCCTGCCGCAGTTTTTTTCACGTCGTCCATTTCAGAACCTCCGTTTTATGAATTAGGTGTATTTTTTAATCATTTTTCTATATACACTCTTACCCTTATATTATACCAAATTCTTCACAGCATTTCAACCACTTTAAATAATTTTTTCAATAAATTTTTTCCTTTTTTTGGCACAGGTAATTATTTGACCTCAAAAATCCTGATATTTTCAGCTGGAATATTTGTTTCGTCCAGAATTATTTCCTTTACTGATGCTGCCTGAGCTTTGTCAAGTCCGTCAGTTTTAATAACTACCTTTGCTGTTTCACCGTCAAGATAAGCAACACAGTCATCGAATCCCTGCGCTTTTACAAGTGATTCAATAGTTCCCTCTGATTCGATAAGCTTCGATACTTCCACCGCATCAAGAGCATTTACAACCATTTCATTCTCTGTAAGGTCTCCGCCGCCTATAATCGTCTGCAATGTCTGAACAGCTTCATCACGGTTGTTCATTTTGTCGAGACGTGCCTGAGCAAAATAATCCGCAGCTGTATCTTCTGCCGGTTCTGCATCTGCATTAACAAATTCTGTTTCGCCGTAATTTACAGTATCTCCCATTTCTGCTGTTTCTACTGTATCCGCCGGATTATCAGAAAGTTTCGGTGCTGCCGCGTAATTTATGTATACTGCAACCGCAAGCATCAGCGTCAGGCAAGTCATTATTATCTGTTTTTTTCCTATGATAACAGTTGGTCTTTTCATAATAAATTCTCCTTATATATTATTTGATTATTTAATTATCTCATCTTTGTTACAAATATTTTAGAGGTCGGAATGTCAAGTGCCGCAGATACTGCCTTGTATATCCGTTCCTCAACCACGGGATTTCCGCAGCCTGTGCATATTATCACAGCCCCCGTTATTTCAGGCGTTTTCACACGCTCTATCAACGGCTCACGACTGTTTCCGCCTCCGACAATCACATATTTTTCCTCCTCCTCCGTCTTGCTGTCTGTCCTGACTTTTTTTTCCTCCGCCGCGTACACATACTGTTCTCCTGAACCGACAGTCAGATAAACTTCAACATTTCCTGCGCCGTCGATATTTTCAAGAAATTCCTTAAGCCGCTTTTCAGTATCTTCACAATAACTCTGTGCTGTATCTGCACATGATTCACTTTCCGTCTGTTTTCCTGAATTATCACGTTCAGGCAAAAAGCCGGACAACAGTATCAGAATCAGTCCGGCAACTCCGAGAGCAATAACGGCAGACCTTTTTCCCTCTATCATTTTCCTGATTTTTTCATTCAGCCCCATTTACAACCTCCGTTTCCGCTCCCAGACAGCTTTTAACAATAAGTGCGGCGGCTTCAAAATCCTCAGTTATTATCATCACCCTACTAATAGATATGCTGTACTCTGCTGAAATATTAACCTCAACAAGAATTTTTTCACAGTAAATTCCTGATGAAGCAAGCTGCTGTTCAAGAATCTCCGATATATTTTCCGCAGTTGTTTCGCAAAGTCTCTGAGCATACTTGTCCTGACTGTAATCATAATCAAGATTGTAACCGGAAAATTCCGGAATTTCAAATTCTGAACAGCCATTCAGAAACGGAGCTGACATAACAGCGGCAAGCATAATATTCAGAATCATCATCACATTATTTTTAAGCTTTGCAGATGACGATATTCCGCCGATTATACAGCGTACAGCTGATATTCCGCATACTGCAATTACTGCCGCTTCTATATTTTCCATTGATTTCCCCCAAAGTTTCCGTATATTTTAATTATGCTAACTAAAGCACCGGATAATTATTGCCGAACACAGAACAAACATCACGGAATAGCATATCATCACACTCTGAGCTATAGCAAGTCCGCTGTCGATGCTTTTGAGAAGCTTTGATACTGCACCTGCTGAAAATATATCCGCTGCGGCTGTTCCAATCCACATTACAGCACGATATGCAAAAATCTCAATTATAAGCGGAAGCGTCAGCATAACTATGCCTAAGATTCCGGCTGTTCCTATTGTTCCGCCGATGATTTCAAAACTTCCCTTTACTGTTGAATACGCATCTGAAACCGCACTGCCGACAATCGGAATAAAATTTGAAACAAGCATTTTTACTGTTTTAGTTGCCATGCCGTCCGTCGTGCCTGTTATTGTACATTTCAAAGTAACGAATCCGGTAAAAAGCGTCATGGATATGGATATTCCCCATGTTACAACCTTTTTCAAAAGATTCACAATGCTGTCAAGAGATGTATCCGGAAACACACCGCCGGTTATTCCGAGCGCGGTCGTTATTCCCAATACGGGAAGCAGATAGCTTTCCGAAAGATTGACTGTAAATTCTGAAACTCCAAGCATCATCATATGATATATTCCTGCTGTGGTGAACTTTCCACAGGCAAGTGCGGCGGCTGAAAATACCGGAACAAATACAAGTATAAAACTTCCGGCAAGTCTTACAGCATCAAGAATACGGCTGTATACCGACATAAGCTGCGGAACTATAACCGCCGTCGCCGCCATTGCACATACCATATTGTATATATCCGCTGAATTTTTTGACATTGCCGTTCCTGCCGAACCTGTCAGCGATGTGAATACAATTATCAGAAATATTGATGAAATCATGCGTACCGGAGCATTAAGATTAGCTGATATTTTATTCTGTAGTTTTTCCCAGAGTTCCTCAGCTGAAAGACTTTTTATATCATCATATTCAAGGTCAAGGTCATAATCAGAAAGAAGATTTTCAAGTTCCTCTGTTATTTCAGATTCGTAATCATCAAATTCGGCTGCATGAGTACAGAACGGAATTAAGCTGAAAAAAACAATCACAGATGATATAATTATAATAATTA
>CAMWRC010000228.1 GCA_947176565.1 uncultured Ruminococcus sp. | reverse complement strand
CTGTTGATGATAAAAATTATTATTTCACTGATGACGGAAGCGCAGCTGCGGGTCTTACAGTTATCGGCACACGGACATATTATTTCAATCCTGAAACCAATGCCATGATGACAGGCAGACTTATTATCAACAATGTAAAATATTATTTCAATGAAAACGGAACTATGAGACGCGGCTGGGCAAAGCTTGATGACGGTCACAAGTATTATTTTGATGTTGAGGGAAAAATGGTTACTGGTTGGTATGAGATAAAGGAAAAGCTTTATTATTTCAATCCGTCAAACGGTCAGCTTGTAACGAATACCATTATGGGCGATTACAATCTTACCAGTGACGGAAGTGCTGTTCCGTTGTCCGCAGTCCAGCAGAGAGCAAAATCAGTAATTCTTTCAATGGGTGCTGTTACGCCGACGTCTATTTATAATTATGTCTGCTCGCACAATACATACAGACATATAGAAGATACACGTACACTTAATTCCATAAATTCAACAGGCTGGGCTTATTTTGCAGATTATGCCCTCAGCAACCGATATGTTGTGTGTTATTATTTTGCCGCAGTGTCTGACCTTCTGTTCAAGCAGGCTGGATATACTTCCCGTATAGTATATGGTACGGGCAGAGGTTCAGGAGACCATTACTGGAATCAGGTATATATCAATGGCAGCTGGACTAATTTCGATGCCTGCAACGGCTACGGAAATGTTTCGTTTTCATATTTGCAGGGTCAGAACTACACGTTCTATCAGTATGTAAATCCTATTTATTATTGATTTTTTCCGGAGGTATTATTTATATGAAAAGAAAGTTAACAGCACTTCTTGCTGTTTCTGCGCTGCTTGCATCTTCGGCTGTATCATGCGGAAAAGATGAGCCAGTAGAATCATCAGTTCCTGATTTTCCGGAGCTTTCAGCTACAGAATCTGAAACAGAACCCGCAGAAGAATCAGAAACGGAAGCTGCAACAGAGGCTGAAACGGAAGCCGAAACTGCTGAAATTACGTCAGCTGTAACAACAGGCACTACAGAAACTTCAACAAAAACTACCAAAACAGAAAAGACAGAAAAAACAGAAGATTCAGAAAGTTCAGATGAGAGTGCTCCTGATGAATCAGAAAGTAACGTTCAGAATGATGATAATACAGATTCTCAGCCAGATGAACCGGCTGACGACACTGAGCCTGTGACGGATTCCCCTGAAGAACCACCAGAACAGCAGCAGTCAGTAGTATTTTCCTCGGATATGCTTAACAGCGATGCCGGAACAGTGGTTTTTGAACTGGGCGGAGACCCCGATGTACAGACTGCACCGGCATGCTTTTCAAACGGAGCTGATTCCAAGACATATACTTATGACGGACTTGTACTTCAGTGTTATGTACTTGAGGGAAGTGAATATATATATGCATTCACGATAACAGGCGGCGGATATACTTCTGAATATGGAATTACTGTCGGAAGTTCGCGCAGTGATGTTGAGCTGTATTACGGAGCAGGTGAAGTGTCTGGAAATGATGTCATGTATATATATGATAATTATGATATGACAATAACATATGACGGCGATACAGTAACAGCAATTGACTTTTACGCTCCGGTATAAGGTGGGAATATGGTTTTCAGCAGTCCCGTATTTCTGTTTATTTTTCTTACATCAGTATATATACTGTACTGTATTATTCCGTCAATAAAGGCTAAGAATATCATTCTTCTGCTGTTCAGTCTTTTATTCTATACATACGGTGAACCGAAAGCGGTTCTGATTATGATATTATCCATTGTTATGAATTATGTATTCGGACTGGCTGTCGGGAAAGAGAACAAAGGAAGAAAGATTATTCTCTGCCTTTCAATAATATCAAATCTGATTATACTCGGAATTTTCAAATATGCTGGATTCGGTGCGGAGATGCTCAATAAGCTGCCGTTTCTCAGTATTTCAATACCAGCGGTATCGCTTCCTATAGGAATTTCTTTCTATACATTTCAGGCAATGTCATATGTTATCGACGCGTATAAGAGTCCGTCATATATACAAAAAAATCTTCTTAAAGTTGCGCTGTATATCACATTTTTTCCGCAGCTTGTGGCAGGACCTATCGTCAAATATTATGATTTTGCCGGACAGATAGATGAACGCACAACTACGCCTCAGCAGACAGCAGATGGAATAAAACGTTTTATATTCGGACTTTCCAAAAAGCTGCTGATTGCCAATACTATGGCATTTGCGGCAGATACGGTATATTCTCTTGATACATCTGAACTTTCAATTCCGCTTGCATGGCTCGGAGCATTGTCATATCTGTTCCAGATATATTTTGATTTCAGCGGATACAGTGATATGGCTATAGGACTTGGGCATATGTTCGGATTCACATTCAGGGAGAATTTCAATTATCCATATATTTCGCAGAGTATGCAGGATTTCTGGAGACGCTGGCATATATCTGTTTCTACATGGTTCAAGGAATATCTTTACATACCTCTTGGCGGCAACAGAAAAGGAAAAATCCGTACAGCTCTGAACAAACTTGCAGTATTTTTCTGTACCGGTCTGTGGCATGGTGCAAGTCTTAATTTCATAGTCTGGGGACTTATCAACGGTTTATTTATGATGTTTGAGTCATACAAGATAATTACTCCGGAAAAGTGGTTCAGACCATTCCGGCATATATACGCACTGTTCGTAACTGTGACTGCATTTGTATTTTTCAGGGCAGATAATCTTACATCAGCCTGTCGTTTTATTGGTCATATGTTCATTCCGTCGGGGGATTCCGTACAGAATGCTGTATTCTTTCAGCTTCTTGACCCTGAATATATAGTGATGCTCATAATTGCGGTTATATTCTCGATGCCTGTTATTCCGGCAC
>CAMWRC010000227.1 GCA_947176565.1 uncultured Ruminococcus sp. | reverse complement strand
TCCCGTGACTGTACATGAATTGATGACAAAGACATCTGCATCACTTTCAGATGAAACAGAAAATCCTGCGGATTCAAAACAGTTTGCAATGCAATCGGTTTCATACTGACTGACCTTGCACCCGAAAGTTATAAAACATACATTATACATAATAAATATTTTACCTCGATGTTATAAATTTATATTCTGTTCACCTGTGGAAACTGCATAAATTTAAATATATCTTTTTGTGCAGTATAAATAATTATCCCTTATTCCTAAAAACTCTGAAATAACAGGCAATATAAATATACCAAATTGACGAATTTGTCTGAAGCCTCTTGACATCGGCTTTTTTTCGTGGTATCATATATCTGCGGAACGGAAAAAGCCGCATGAAAAAGAAATAAACAAGAAAAAAACACCACACACACAACATTATCAGGAGGTAATGATTTTGACCAAGACTACGATTTCACTTCAGGCTATCAATGATGTCAAGAACTTCGTAGACATTGTCATGAAGTACGAATTTGACATTGACCTTGTATCAGGAAGATATGCAGTTGATGCAAAGTCTATCATGGGTATTTTCAGCCTTGACCTTTCAAAACCGATTGAACTCAATGCTCACACTGATGACGCTGAAGAATTCATGGCAGAAATCGACAAGTACATTGTTAAATAAATAATTAAACAATTGCGTGCACACTGAACGCTCCTACGGGAGCGTTTTTTATTTTATAATTTTCGTCAACTATCCATTCTTTCGCTCACTTCGTTTGCTAAGCAGTGCAGACGATTCAGAATCTCCTGCCTCTTTTGCTGTCTGTAACAGTTTTCTCACGATTATATCTGACTACAGTATAACACACTATTTTTATTATGTCAACAAAAGAAATTAGGAATACTATAATTTGATGAATAACTGCGGCTCAATATGCAATAATATATTCAGGCGTTAAAACAGCGCTTGAAAAGAGGTGTTCACCTGTGTGGGATAAAATCGCACTCATTCTTCTGATTATCGGAGGAATAAACTGGGGATTGGTCGGAATATTTGAACTTGACCTTGTAGCGTGGATTTTAGGCGGTGCAGGCAGCTTTGCAGCGAGAGCCGTATACATTCTCGTAGCAATATCGGCTGTATGGTGCATATCCCTGTTATTCCGTAAAAACGAGGAATTAGCAGTAAGTGCTTCCCGTCAATGACCGGATGTAAATGCCCCCTTCAGATGCCGCGGGAGCATTCTTGTATTCACATTACGGAATACAGATTCTCATTACAAAAGGGAGACTTTTCAGTCTCCCTTATAATTTATATCAGTCACTTACATAAGGAAGAAGAGCAATCTGTCTTGCCTTCTTTACAGCAACTGTAAGTTCGCGCTGGTGAAATGCGCAAGTACCTGTAACACGTCTTGGAAGAATCTTAGCTCTTTCAGTCATACACTTTCTGAGCTTAGCAAGGTCCTTATAATCAATTCTCTCAATTCTGTCAACGCAGAACATACAAACCTTCTTGCGCGGCTTCTTTGAGGAACGTGAATTTCTTTCTCTTTCCATGACAATTCTCCTTTCGTAATAATGATTCAGACCAGATTAGAATGGTACGTCGCCGTCGCTGAAGATTTCTTCAAAATCCGAACTGTTTCCGTATGACATACTATCATTATTCGGAGCCGGTGATGCCGGCTGCTGAGGAGATGCCTGATAATAGTTATTCTGCTGACCACCATTGTAGCCACCCTGCTGACTGCCGCCGTAGGTATTCTGACCGCCGTTATAACCACCCTGCTGACCGTTTCCGGATTCAGCCTTTGAACCTGTAAACTCGACATTATCAACCTGAACATCAGTTGTATAATGTGTAACGTCCTGATGATTTCTGTCCTGATAGCTTCCGGTTCTGAGAGTACCCTCAACACAAATCATATTTCCTTTATGAAACCAGCGCGAAACAAATTCGGCTGTCTGTCTCCAAGCGATGCAGCTTATAAAATCAGCCTGACGCTGACCGGTAGTCTTGTCCACGAAATTTCTGTTGATAGCGACTGTAAACCGGCACGAAGCAATACCGCTCTGTGTCTGATTAAGCACTGGGTCGGCAGTAAGTCTGCCCATTAAAATAACTTTGTTCATCTGACATCCTCCCTGATAATGAAATACGGATTATTCAACAACTGTAACCATTGAGCGAAGAACGCCGTCAGCAATATTGAGACGTCTTGAGAGGTCAGCAGGATAATCAGGAGCTGACTGGAACGTATAGATTACATAATAGCCCTCTGTTTCGTCCTCGATAGGATATGCAAGCTTACGCTTACCCCAATCCTCATTGACTTCAACAGCCTCGGCATGGCGTTCAATTCTTTCCTTGAACTTCTGAATAAGAGCCTTCATTGGTTCTTCGCCGTTCTTAAGGCTGAACACAACCATTACCTCATATTTAGCGGATACCTTTGCCATTTAGCACACCTCCTTCTGGATTTCGCCCGACAACCGACTGCGGGCAAGGATAATAATATCGTCCGATACGATACTTTAACATTATAGCACACTTTTCCATAATTGTCAAGAGCTTTGATAAATTTAAAATAATTACCTTGAACTATACAGAAACCTTACGGTTCTGCATTATCAGACCCCATATTATTCCCATTACACCTCCGGCAATGTGTGCGAACTGGGAAATATTATCTTTTGCAAATATTCCGTTAAAGACTTCAGTTCCGAGATAGCATATTGCCACCAGTATAAGCGACAGAGGAATTTTTCCCTTTTCGGCGTTTGCGAAAGAACTGAGAATAATCAGCATGAAAACTATTCCGCTTGCCCCGATAATTCCGTAACTGAAAAACAATCCGTTGATAACAGCAGTAATAATTGCAGTTGTTCCT
>CAMWRC010000226.1 GCA_947176565.1 uncultured Ruminococcus sp. | reverse complement strand
CCCGATGATATGGCGTCAATACTAGAAGGAAAAGACCGCCTCAGAGCAGGTTGAACAGCCATGGCTCACGGTCTTTATCTAAACAGGGTTTTTTATTGAAATCTGTCCGGCAGTCCTGATTTTTTGTGTTTTTTATTTAATCTATAATATATATGCGAACAGTCCGCAGAGCAACCGGAGGTTTAACACAATGTCAATGTACGATGTTCATGATATGACTGAACAGAAAAATAAACATATACGCAGAAAGCGGATTTTCAGACTGACTATGACTCTGATTTTCATTGCGGTTGCCGCTTCGGTCTATCTTACCCATGAAATATGGCTTCCGAAACTCCGTGGGCTTGGAAAACAATATACGACAATAGTCAATGACGGACGGCTTGCCGAGGGAAATTTTCCTATTGAAATAAACGGCGGCACAGAATATCAGATGGACTGTTCAAATAAAACGGTCTATGTACTCAGCGATTCGAGTATATATCAGTATAACGAGGAAGGCGGTCTGATACACCGCCGACAGCATACATATACTAACACTATTATGAATACAGCCGGCGGAATGGCTCTGCTGTACGAACACGGCGGAAATCATTTCAGTGTTGAGGACAGAAGCGGCGTTCTGTATTCAAAAGAGCTTGAGGAGAATATAAGACTTGTGCGTCTCAGTCCCGAAGGATATACAGCCGTTGTAACAACATCACTGAATTACGAATGTGAGATAACTATTTTTGACCGTGACGGAAATTTCATATATGAACGTAAATGCGTACAGCGTGTAGATGATATAAGTTTCACGAATGAAAGCCGCGGCTGCGTGATAAGCTACATAAATGCGGAAAATGGTTCTCTCGTCACATCTGTTCAGAAAGTTACATTTACAGAAAGTGCTGAAAAATGGACTTCTCCCGGACTTGACACGCTCGGAGTAAGTGTATTCGGATTCAACGGAGGAGCTGTGGTAATCGGTATAGATGCCTGTGGATATGTTGATGACAGCGGTCAGATTGTTTCGCTGTATCACTACGAGGGCGATTTTGCCGGCGGCGACTGCGAAGACGGAAAATCAGCAGTTATCATCAACAGCGACGAAACAAGGAAATATGTCATGGCTCTTTTTGACGGCGGAGGCAAAGAACCGCTGATAATCGGATTCAACAGTCCGCTTGTTGATGTTACAGTAAAAGATGGTCTTGCATACGTTATGACTCATGATGCTGTACTGGCGTATGATTTTACAGGACTTCTGAGGTCAACGGCAAGCATAAATGATTCATATACGGGATTCGCAAGAAGCGGCGGATATATATTCCTGAAAAGCTTCAGTAAAATAGACAGGATAAATTATGAAAGTTAGGTGGGATTATGGGAACTCAGTTCTGGTGGTTCTATGATGCTGTAACAGGCGCGGTGCTGCTGGTATGTATTTTTCTCGGGGCGAAAAAGGGCGCGCTGAAATCTGTGTTTTCGGCAGCGGCATGCTGTATTGCTGTTTTTGCGGCGTATGCCGTAAGTGGAGCTGTATCAGAATCAATGCATAACGGAATGCTTCTGAAAGGAAGCGTAAGTAAAATTGAACGTACTATCAGCAGTGATACATTTTTATCGAAGCTTTCGTCACATCTTGAAAATATGGGATACAGCCTTAAAATCGACAGAAACAAGCTGGGTAATATTCTTAGCGAGGAACAGCAGTACGATGAAGCGATAGTTCATTATATCAATAATGTCAATGCGCGGAGGCTTGAAGATGATGAAAGTATTCTGCTTGAAAAGCTGCATGAGTGTTACGGCGAAGTGATTGAGGAAATTATAACAGATGCATCTATGAGTAAATTCGTCGCGGAAACAGCCGCAGATGAGATTCGCAGGGACAGCAGCGGAATACAGGAGCTTATTCCGATGTTCAGATTTGATGAATCAGTTACTCCGGCGGCAAAATTCATCGCCGAGAAATATACATCACCGGCATACCGTATAATTTTCCGGCTTATCAGCTTTATCATACTGTTTTTAGTGCTTTCACTTCTGATTATATGTTCGATAAATGCGTTCATGAGCAATCGTGAGGAGAACGCACTGAATGCATTTTCGCATATTATCGGCGGGATTCTGGGAATACTGACAGCAGCTTCCGTTGTTTTTACAATAGCGGCGGCAGTACGTCTGTGGGCTGTTATGGGCAACAATGAGATGATTTTCTTTAACAATGAAGCGGTCGGAAAAACGTATGTATTCAGATATTTTTATGATTTCGCACAGGCAATGTAAATAATTTAGTTAATAATTTATTCGGAGGGATATTATTATATGTTAATGTGCAGTATATGCAAAAAACGTCCGGCAGTTGTGTTTATAACACAGATGCAGGGAAATGAAAAAAAGAACGTGGGTATGTGCTTTGCCTGCGCAAAGGAACACAAAATACCTCAGGTTTCAGAATATATGGAGCGTCTCGGAATAACAGATGAGGAAATAGAAAATCTCTCAGACCATATGATGGAGATGCTTGACGGCGATTCGTTTGAGATGGGAGGTTCAGGAATTATGCCCGATTTTCTTTCAAATATGATGAACGGTATCGCAGATATGTCAGAAGAATCTGAAAAATCCGATGATAAATCTCCGCGGCGCAATCCGTTTGAGGGTCTTTTCGGCAGCAGGGAAAACAGAGAAAAAAATAAAGAGCGTTCAAAAGAGAAGAAAAATGACAGGAAATTGAAATTCCTCAACAGCTACTGTACAAATCTTTCTCAGAAAGCAGCAGACGGAAAGCTCGACAATATAATCGGACGCGATAAGGAAATAGCAAGAGTAGTACAGATACTTTCGCGCCGCACTAAAAACAATCCGTGTCTTATCGGCGAGCCTGGTGTCGGCAAAACTGCAATAGCCGAAGGTATCGCGCAGAGAATAA
>CAMWRC010000225.1 GCA_947176565.1 uncultured Ruminococcus sp. | reverse complement strand
ATCCTGACGCGAAACGCTGAGAACCTGCGCGCCTATCATTTCAGTAAGATGAGTCATAATAGCTGTTATTCTTTCAGAATTATAAACCTCGTCAACATATGCGATATAATCGGTCTGAGCCTTTGGAGTTCGGGCATAGCAGACATCATAAATATTGAAGCTCAGGGATTTGGTAAGATTATTAAAACCATAAAGTTTAAGTTTATTTTCCATATCACACCTCAAAACAAAAAACGTACAGACTTAATCAGCCTGTACGTGTGCATATCATGCAGTATTTCACCGGTATCAGAGTTATATCATGAGCAAAATACCTCTTTATACTACTCTTATTGACCTTTCACAAGCTGAGTTTAACTTATAAAAAAATTTCAATAAGGCAACAGAAGTTGCCGTCCGACGTATCGGAAATCGGCATTTGACCGGCTGTCCGTATGGCACTAACTCCGCAGAACCGGAAATACAGGACAGACTGAAATCCGAATCTGAAAAGGAGTGGTCAAAATAATGCTCAGAAACATTCTTTGCAGTACAACTTATTCTAACATGAAAATCTGTTTTTGTCAAGTATTTTTTATCAATTTCCGTCAATTCTTATAATGCCGTTTCTTTCAAGATTATGCAGAAATATAAATCTTGCTTCATCACGGCATTCCGGCTTGATGAGATAATACATATAGCATTCTATCAGAAACATTCTGTTTGCAGTTCTGCCCTCAATCTTGAACTGATTGAATCCCATAGGGTGATATGTATTGAAAATCGCATCGGGACTGATATGATGAATACATTTTTTGCTGTCAAAAACGGAATTTCCGCGTGAACCGCAGTGTATGCTTTTAATTATGCTTTCGTTGGAATAATTGGACATATAAAAAGTCGTATTGGGATATTTTTTAAGATGTTCGCAGTAAGCTATCTGCTGTTTTCCGACGAGTTCATATTCATAGCTTCTCTGGGGACAATTCGGAACGCAGCACGAATTAACAAGAAACTCGCATTTTTCCTTATGCGGAATTTTTTCGAGAATATCAAATTTATTATTCAAATCGTAATCCAGAACCACGATATGATAATCCTTTGAAAGCTCCTCATTTATGGTATTGGGGTCAAGAATCCGTTTGCAGGTTGAACTTGTGATTTTATATTTTGGATAATTCTCGCGGATATATTCCTCCAGCAGAGGCGAAAATACAATGACTTCATTGAGACCGTTATCCGCAAGCCGCATAACAGTATTACAGAATTCATCTTTCAGGTGTTCTTCTTTGAGAACGGGATTCGTAAAAGTAAACCGCAGCGGAATCCCATGGCTGTTGAATGCAGAAATAACGCTTTTCATATAATCAACAGTACATATTGCTCCGCCGATAGTACGCCCGCCGTTCCACATTGACGGCGGAAACGCGCCGTAAAAAGAAGCAATTTCAATATTATCGTAAAAAAATTCAGGCATATTCTGAAACATATTCAGAAATATAAGATTCATTTTAGCATGAATTGAAAAATCAGGAAGATGAAATTTTACTTTTTCACTGTTCATAATAAGCCCCCATATAGTTGCACATATAATAAAAAAGTCCCGATATACGGGACGATGGTGGAGCATAGGGGATTCGAACCCCTGACCCCCACACTGCCAGTGTGATGCGCTCCCAGCTGCGCTAATGCCCCATCAACGATATTATATCACTTTTTCACTTTCTTGTCAATCGTGATATATAACAAATATTTCAGAAACAATCTATACAATACAGTGGATTATGCTGTATAAACAAAAACCCGAACTGTTCAGTTCAGGTTTTTATTTTCTTCTGTTTTTTCTATTTATAGCAGATACATTCTCCCTTTAATACAGCTTCTTCATTTGCTCCGTTGTCGGAATAAACAAGAACATAAGGTTCTACATCTATTTTGCAGATAGTACCTTTGAGAGCAGGGTCGTTATACTTTGTACTGCCGCCCATATAGGCAAAATATCTTGAATTATGCATTATTGAATCCCCTTCATTTATTTCTGCGCGGGAATATCCTGCCTTTTCGACAAATGCCTTTATCCGCCCAAATTCATCTGCTGATACTTTGCTCATATTGTATATATATTTTTGTACTGCACTGTTTACACTGCGCATAATACTGCCGGAATCTTCATAGTCATCATCATCTATAATATTTTTAATGATTTTTTTAAACTGATTGTAATCATATGATGAAATTACATCTTTTATATCTTCAACTGATTCTGCAAGACCGTTGATATATTCCTCGTCGATTCTAATTCCCTCAATTTCAGGCTCGGACTCCGGAATATCCGGAATATCAATATCATCATCTTCGACTTTTCCGACTTTCGGTGCAAGTTTTTCAATTTTCTCACGAAGATTCTGATTTTCCCTGCGCAGGGAAGTTATTTCATTCTGCTGCTCCTCGATTTTATTTTTATGTATCTGTGCCGCATCAGTCAGCATACGGATTGCCTGTTCGAGTTTCTGATAACCGCCATAGCTATCAGCGAGTTTTTCAAGTGCGGCGATTTTCTGCTGTATTTCATCTGTATCTGAACGCAAATCTTTAAGTTCCTGCTTGATTTCAACATCTGTTATTTCAGTGGTACTGGTTTCGATAAATTCCTCAAGCTTGAGGACAACCGCCTGAACCTTTTGCCTGTTTACTTCAACATCTCTGACTAACTTTTCAATCTTTGAATCTGAAACGCCGTCTTTCCTGTTAAATTCCATATTTCCGGAACGTTTTTTAATATCTTTAAGTTCGTTCCTGATTTTTGCGTAGTCTGATTTACTGACAAAATATTTGATTCCTATATAAACTTCAACGCCGACAGCAACAAAAACCGTCACAAGAATCAGAATTATTTCCTTGATACCCATATTTTTTTCTCCTTTAAACGTAATATATAC
>CAMWRC010000224.1 GCA_947176565.1 uncultured Ruminococcus sp. | reverse complement strand
GTATTAATAAGCTTGTTCAGTGCAATAGCTTTGAGTCCTGCATCGTTTTCCGCATTATATTCCGGATTTACGCTGCTGAGAATCTCAAAAACTTTCCTAGCAGTAAAGGCGTTTTTAATACACTTCATTGATTCAACATAATGACTTTCATAATTTTGCGCAAGATATGTCAGATGCGGACGTATTTCCTCTAATAGTGTATTAAAAGGTTCTGTATTCATGCGGTATCCTATGTCATATGTCTGCAAAACGCTCATTACACGCTGTACATATTTCAGGGTTATTGGAATATTTTCCTCAACGACAGTCTGTCCGATATTTTTCAGATTAAAATGCTGTGTATATGCCTCCGGAATTAAATTTTCCGGATTTATTTTCATTGCATGACGGAAAAGTTTCCGGCAGTCTGAATCAAAGCCGGACGCAACGGCAAGGCATGGTCTGAGGAGATGAGCTGTACAGTCTGCCGGAATCATATGAAGATGACCGATATGTTTTTCTGCAATTCTTTTGATGACAGCAGTAAGTTTTTCAATTATCGGAGATGGGATAGACTTTCCGTATCTGTCAAGAGCAGAAGCAGCAAGTATGAGAGAAGTATCAGGATTGGCTTCTTCGGTGATTTCAGCGGAACAGAGTAAGATTTCAACCGGTATATCCGGACGTATGTAATTATATTGGTATATGAGTATTGCGGTATAGGCGGCTTCGGCATAAAGTCTGCTTTCTTTTTCGCCGGATTCGCTGTAGAACTCCTCAATTGCCGGAACGATATATTTTTTTCCGTCAGGGTCTTTTTGCATATCTATGAACGGACGAATCAAATCCCCGCACCGGCAGCCGCAGAGATTATAGCAGAAGATGATATAACGGTTAATAAGTTCTGTGTCATGTCTTCTGATGATATATTTTTCAATGGCTTCATTTAATCTCCAGGAGTATGTTGAATTTGGCTTATACTTTCCGCTGATATTCTTAATCAGCGAATTATCACGGGGGAGCGAAATATCCATATACTGCTCAAATATAGCAGTATCTTCCAGTTTAAGAATAGTAAAATTCACAAGTAATTCGCTTATCGGTGAGATATTATGTTTATTTCCTGCGTAAATCATAATTGATTCTCCTTTTTGGTTTTTAATTTGAATTTTAACCTGAAATTCAGTTCAGGATTAAAATTATTTCAAGTCGTTTTTTTGCTGCTGATATGTATTTGTATATATCCGCCATTCTGAGCAGAATATTTTTTATATCGGCGGAGGTGCTGTGTCGGTACATTCCGGCAGCTTCCGCAAAATCCCCCCATAGGCGGCTTAGACCTTTCATGCCGTAGTTGAAGCACAAATTTCCGATTTTTTTAAGCTGTTCAGTTTCTGACTGTATACCGCATTGAAGAACAAGTTCAAGGTTTTCCTCAATTTCGTCTAAAATTCTGCTGATAATACCGATGTATTCGAAATTTTCTTTATCGGCTTTGTATTCGTCAGGAACTTCATACTCATCATCATATTCCGGAGCATCTATAAAATCATATATTTCTATAGGATAAAGTTTCAAGCGGTTATTCTCAAAATTTGCAGCTGCAAGAATAGTATAGTTCTGATTTTTTTCAGAAATCATTTTATTTCCCAGTTTTTCAACAAGTTCCACAAGCTTTTTAGTTTCCTTGCGGTATTTCAGGCTTACATCGGCTTGAAATCCGTTTATATCCTCAATAGTGAGGGAATATGTCTGTGATGCCTTGTAAAAATCTGAACGTATACATTTGGCGGGACGTATCAGGATAAGCCGTTCAAGTTCATTCTGAGGATTTTTTTCATACAAATCAACAGCGGCTTTTTTGAAATCTGTGTAGATAAGCCTGCGCAGTTCCAGACAGTTAAGGTCACCGACGGAAGTCATAGCGATTTTTGTTTCTTTGGATTGTGAAAGCTTACCGTCGCATACTTTGGCATTGAGCAGAACGAATTTATTTTTCATCATTTTACTCAGCGGAACAGTCATTCCCCACGGAAGTACGGCAGAATGGAATCTCCGCACGCTGTCATAGAATACGGGACGCATATCGGAAAGTGACATAAATGGTTTTTCCGTATCATCAAGATTAAGGAAGTAGTATATTTCTCCCTCATAGTCGCCGCCGGAAGATGAACGCTGACCCAAAGGCAGAAGCCGTAGTTCGCCGGAGTAGGGGATATAAGTCTGCCGGAAAGTACCCAGCATATCAGCAGAGATATTATTTTCTGACAATTCATTCATACTCTGTACGGCATGGCAGAAGTTTTGCAGGAAATATTCCATACTGAAAGAGGCTCGTCTTGCAAGAAAATCATTAAGGCGAGTGCTTATATCGCGCATAATTCTTTCGCCGTCAGCCATTTTAAGAGCGTGGCACTGTACAGCTGCCAGTTCTGCATTATCTGAGGTATTTTCAGAAATGCGGACAGTACCGTCTGACAGAATATTGCCTAAAATTCCGAGACATTGTTCTGCACAGGAGTTGATTTTATCAATATCCTTTTCTGACAGTTGATTTTTGTTTTCTGATTCTTCTTCTGATTTTTTTTCAGTTTCTTTTTCCGGAGCAGGGGGATTTGATTCTGTTTTTTTATCAGAATTTTCTGATTCAGGATTTTCTGCTTCTGAAATTTCCTCTGATGAAAGATTTTTCCTGAGTGTGATTAAAGCTGCGATGATATGGCGGCAGACAGTTCTTGAAACACAGCTGCAAGTGGAATTTTCCAGCGGTACGGAAACCATGACCGTTTCGCCGGATACGGAGACTTCGGCTGTTTCGCCTGAAATCTTGCATACAGGAGCAGCAGATAAAAGGTCTTTTCCGGCGCGTTTGAATATACCTTTATTTGAAATGCCGGTAAGATATGCCTCATCAGCCGAGGCAAGTGCTTTAATTAAATCATTCATAT
>CAMWRC010000223.1 GCA_947176565.1 uncultured Ruminococcus sp. | reverse complement strand
GTATTTGCCGCGCCCCATATGGCTTCGCGTTCAAATCCCTCAACGTCCATTTTTATGATTGAAGCTGCTTTGCGTCCGAGAATACTGTCAACAGTACGGGCTTCAATTTTATGTTCCGAACTGGCTGAGATAGCCGACTGTCTGCCCGCCTTTGATGCAAACGGCAGTTCCGTATCAATGCACCATGCGGCGACATTATGCGGATATACGAATTTCATTCCATCAACGAAGTTTGAAAGCTTTCTGAAATTTTTCCTGTCCGGCTCAACGGCATATATACCGGTATATCTTCCTCGTGTAAATTCAAGGATTTCCTTTATAGTATCGCCGTTATATGCGCCGAGGTCAACATATACTTCTGATGATGACGGTTTTATGATACTGCTGTAAATTTCCGATTTCGGAGTAGTTACGCTGTCGAGATATCTTATATCTCCGCTTATTTTGAAGTTGATTATATTTGCATAGACTTTCCGTGAATAGTCATCGGCAAGCATATCATATACCTGCTGGAGTTTTTCGGCGTGTTTAAGGCAGTAATCATAATTAAAGATACCTGTTCCGATAACCGGAACATCAGGAACATATAATGTATGTTTAGCGGCTATTGCATGGATTTTGTCTACTATTTCCTGATAGCCGGCGGCAAATGCAAGAACGACGACGAAATCATCGACCATTTCTTCGACTTCTGAAAGCTTATGAACTTTATATCCCTCAAAAGAATGACCGCGCACGAACTCATCGCTTGCGAAGATTCCGGAAAGGGTGATACCTTCGCGGCGGAAAACCGACATAATTTTCAGAGCACCGTCGCCCATTCCGTATATAAAAATGGGACGGGTTTCTTCCTTGAGCTTGTCCCATGTTGATTTTTTTTCTTTTATAAAGGAAATCATTTTTATTTCCACACTCCGAATAAATTATAATGTATCATGGTCGCATGAAACAAAGCCGACCATATCACGTCCGCGTATGCCGTATCTGTCGCGCATCTGGTTTATATATTTATCAATAATATCAGATACTTTGCGGACATTCTTAATGCTTTTGACTTCTTTTGTAGGGGTATCTATATCCTTGCTGTAGATTATGATAGTACCGCAGCCGAAGATACGCTGACCAAAAGGGTAATTGATTTTTTTATCCGTGATTTTATAGAGTTCTATTTCGTCTTCGGAAATATTTAAAAATCCGGTTCGTGTAATAAGTTTTGTTTCGGTGATGTAATAACGGGTAAAGGACAGCGGAAGTCCGAAAAGAGTACGTTTTTTATCTGTCCATACATAATCTATATCATTTTTTGACATTTTCTGCTCCAATCTCTGATTATCAGTAATCTGTACATATAATATTCTACCACAATTTTTTTAATAAGTCAATAACAAAACCATTATTTCTGAAATAAATAATCCCTCCGGATTTCTGTTCCGGAGGGGAATATATCAGATTGTCAAATCTGCCGGTTTCGGGCGGAAATCTCCTTTCATGAGATTTTCAAAGTCGTCGCCGTCGATTTTTTCATGTTCAAGAAGATATGCAGCGAGGGTATGCATTTTATCGGCATTTGCTCTGAGTATGGAAATACATTCCTCATATGCTTTTTCTATTATACTGCGGACTTCCTCATCAATCTGTGCTGCTACGGATTCACTGTAATTCCGTGTATGACCGTAATCCTTGCCGAGGAAAACCTCGTCATTATCCGAGCCGTACACGACAGTTCCGAGTCTGCTTGAGAATCCATATTTTGTCACCATATTTCTTGCGGTATTCGTGGCACGTTCAATATCATTTGATGCGCCTGTGCAGATATCATCAAGGAAAAGTTCTTCTGCAACACGACCGCCTAAAAGCATTACAATGCTTTCGCGCATCTGATTGCGTGATACGTGCATATCGTCAGTATCGGGACGGGTAACGGTAAGACCGGCAGCCATTCCGCGCTGGATTATAGTTATCTGGTGAACTCTGTCCTGAGTCGGTAGATTATAAGCTGCGATTGCGTGACCTGCTTCATGATAAGCGGTGATTTTCTTATCGCGTTCCGTAACTATGCGTGATTTTTTCTCCGGACCGGCGATTACTTTCATCGTGGCGTCCTCAATATCCTTTTCAGTTATGGCGAGCCTGTTTTCTCTTGCGGCAAGGAGAGCTGCCTCGTTAAGGAGATTTTCGAGGTCTGCGCCGGTGAATCCTTGAGTAGTCTTTGCGATTATTTTCAGGTCAACGTCCGGAGCAAGAGGTTTATTTTTCGCATGAACTTTCAGGATTTCCTCACGACCCTTTACATCTGGATAACCGACAACAATCTGTCTGTCGAAACGTCCGGGGCGGAGAAGTGCGGGGTCAAGAATATCGCGCCTGTTTGTCGCAGCGATAACGATAACGCTTTCGTTTCCGGTGAAGCCGTCCATTTCTACAAGGAGCTGATTAAGTGTCTGTTCACGTTCATCATGACCGCCGCCGAGACCTGCGCCGCGGTGACGACCTACAGCGTCGATTTCATCTATGAAAATTATGGCAGGAGCGTGTTTTTTAGCCTGTTCAAAGAGGTCACGTACACGGGAAGCACCAACGCCGACGAACATCTCCACGAAATCCGAGCCGGAAATCGGGAAGAACGGACAGCCGGCCTCTCCGGCGACAGCACGTGCAAGAAGTGTTTTTCCTGTTCCGGGAGGACCGAGAAGAAGTACGCCCTTTGGAATCTTTGCGCCTATGCTGTCATATTTTTTCGGGAATTTCAGGAAATCGACTATTTCCTGAAGTTCCTGTTTTTCTTCATCAGCACCGGCGACATCGGCGAATGTAGCTTTTCGCGCGTCAGTCTGATTCCGGAGATTAGCCTTGCCGAAAGAATTATATTTTCCGCCGCCGCTGCTTTGTCTCATCATGAAATAGAATATAAATATAGCAAGAGCGAGTGTGAGAACCACAGGA
>CAMWRC010000222.1 GCA_947176565.1 uncultured Ruminococcus sp. | reverse complement strand
GTATAATATAGTCACAGGGTCAGCAAGAGGCTGACTAAACGAAGTGAGCTGATTGAACTCATTTATATCATTATATTTTTATAGTGCCGGTTCTGAACTGCCGGCAGTCTAAATGGAGGGAAAAACAATGAGAAATTCAATGATGAAAAAGAGAATCATGGCTGTTGCAGCTTCCGCTGTAATGAGCATCTCTGCTGTCGCAGGAACTGTCGGCAGTGCTGCTCCTGTGATTCTCAGCAATGTCATGACTTCATCTGCCGCTGATTCAAGCGTAACAGTAAGTTCATGCGTAGGCTACGGCGAAGGTATGTACGCTACATGGGGTGCTGTTTCCGGTGCTTCCGGCTACAATGTATACGTTGACGGCGTACAGATTGATTCCGAACTTATCAGAGAATACAGCGGTTGCATGAGAGCTGATGCTGTCGGTCTTACAGCTGGAAGTCATACAATGACAATCGTCCCTGTAGTCAACGGCAAGGAAGATTCCTCAAAAGCCGGCACCGCAGTTGCTGATGCTTACGCTCACGACAGAAGCGGTTTCGGATTCGTAAACGGAACATCTTCCGGCGCATACAATGAGGACGGTACACTGAAAAGCAATGCTATCGTAATCTATGTAACTGAGGAAACAAAAAATACTGTAACAGCTGATATTGATTCCACAGGCAAGGGTGCTTCAACTCTCACAGGCGTTCAGGCTATCATTACCGGCTACAAAAAGGGTAAAGAGTCCAGACCTATGGCTGTCAGATTTATCGGAAATATCACAGACCCTGACGGAATGGATAAGGGCGACCTCATGCTTGATACAGTAACAGCCGGAATGACTATCGAAGGTATCGGCAATGATGCAACCTTCAACGGTTTCGGTCTTGTAATGAAAAACTGCTCCAACGTCGAAGTAAGAAATATCGGCTTCATGAACTGCAACAGCTCAGAGGGCGATGACTGCGGACTCCAGCAGAACAATAACCATGTATGGGTTCACAACTGCGACTTCTTCTACGGCGATGCCGGAAGCGATGCAGACCAGGTTAAGGGCGACGGCGCACTTGATACAAAGACTTCCACATATGTTACACATTCCTACAATCACTTCTTCGATAACGGAAAATGCAATCTTCAGGGAATGAAGAGCGAATCAACAGAAAACTATATCACATATCATCATAACTGGTATGACCACTCCGATTCACGTCACCCGAGAATCAGAACCTGCACTGTTCACATCTACAACAACTACTTCGACGGAAACGCAAAATACGGCGTAGGTGTTACAATGGGTGCTTCTGCATTCGTTGAAAACAATAATTTCCGCAACTGCAAGTACCCGATGCTTTCTTCCGGACAGGGTTCAGATGTAGGTACAGGCGGTACATTCTCAGGCGAAACAGGCGGTATTATCAAGTCCTACGGCAACGTTGTGAACGGCGGAAAGGGATATGTAAAATATTCAGACGATAATACGGATTTTGATGCCTATGAGGCTTCTTCAAGAGATGAGGCAATTCCGTCAAGCGTAAAAACAAAAAGTGGAAGCACAACATATAACAATTTCGATACATCAAGCATTATGTACAGCTATACACCTGATGCTGCTGAAGATGTTCCGTCAATCGTTACATCAAAGGCAGGACGTGTTGACGGCGGTGATTTCAAATGGACATTCACCGAAGCTGATGATGAAAGCTATGCAGTAAATGATGCACTCAAAGCTGCTATTGTTGCATATGATGATTCCATAGTTTCTATCGGAAGCGGATTTAAGACCGACGGTTCTACTCCTGCTGTAACAACACCACCTCAGACAACTCCGGCACAGACAACTGCTGCTCCGTCAAATCCGTCAACTCCCTCAACTCCGACTGTTTCCGGAGGTCAGGTTCATGACTTCACAGCAAACGGTCTTAACAGCACATTCTATACAATTTCCGGCAGTCTTTCAACTTCAAAGGGTACTGCAAGCTATGACGGCAAGACTCTTACACAGTGCCTGAAAATGGAATCAGCTACAAGCATTTCATTCAATGCAGGTTCTGACGGAAAACTTACTCTTGTATTCGGTTCAGCAGAATCCGGCAAGAAAGTAAAGATTGACGGTACAAATTATACCACAGATTCAAACGGAATAGTTTCCGCTGACCTCAAATCAGGTTCACACACAATCACAAAGGGAGATTCAATAAATCTGTTCTATATGGTATTCGGCGGAGAAGCAGGAACACCTCAGCAGACAACTCCTGCCGGAACTTCTGCACCGTCTGTTACTACGATTCCTGTTACAAATCCTCCCGCTGTAACTCCGTCAGGCGATGTAAAGGTAGTATATGCTGGCGGCTGGAATGAAATGGCATATCTCATATGCTCCGGTATCAAGGACGCTGATATAACAGCAGTTTCATATTCAGGTGCATCTTCCGGAAAACTTGAGGGCGATGATTTCAAATATCTCGTAAGAGATGTTGAAGAGGGCGCAAGAGTTGACCTCCTCGGACTCAAACCCGGTACTTATTCAATCACTCTTGAAACATCAAAGGGCAAGATTACACAGCCCGGAATCATCGTAGGAGAACAGGACCGCTCCGGATACGCTCACTTCAATTACAGCGACGGCGTAGGTGCTTACACTGACGGCGGCGAAATAAAGGCAAATGCAAAGATTCTTTATATCACAGAAGAAAATAAAAATACAGTAACTCTCACTTCAAAGGATGGCACCACAGTAAAGGGTATAGGTAATATCCTCAACTCTGTAGGTCAGGACGTCGGCGGCGGCAAGACATCAAACGGCGGTACAAAGGCAAATACAAATCAGGGCATCATCAAGAAGATTGCCGAGGACGGTACTCCTCTTGTAATCAGAATCATTGGTAATGTTACTGCTCCTGAGGGTCTTACAGCTTACGATTCAACAGATTTCGGCGGTTCAGTAGGCGACAACGGCTTCATGGCAAGAATGAAATCCG
>CAMWRC010000221.1 GCA_947176565.1 uncultured Ruminococcus sp. | reverse complement strand
ATGCTGAAATATACGACAGCAAAAATATAAATTCAAGAATCTACAAGCTCGGATATGAACTTATATATTCAAAACAAAAGGAACTCATAAAAATCATGAAAGAGGACGGAAGATTCGAGCCGCTTCACGATTTTGAACATCTCCGTTCCCTTGCCGACAAATATATAAATCAGGGAGTCGTTATGGGCGAGGGCTGGCTTATTCCGGCTGAAATGGCGGCACTTGTACAATCCGGAGTGGAAAATATAATCTGCGCACAGCCTTTCGGCTGTCTGCCGAATCATATCGTTGCAAAAGGAATGTCACGAGCTATAAAAACTGCCAATCCGAATGCTAATATAGTCGCGATTGATTACGACCCCGGCGCAACAAGAGTAAATCAGGAAAACCGCATAAAACTTATGCTCGCAAACGCTAAAATTTAAAAAATATAAAATCCGTGAGGAGTTGCTGAACAGAAATGATAAAAGACAGAAACGGCAGTATAATTCCGGAAAATGCAAATCAGAACAGAATCCTGCATCTTCTTTATGATACAAAATCAGGAAGATTTTTACTGAAAATATTAACCAGACCTGCACTATCAAGGATAGCCGGAAAATTTATGGATTCACCGCTGTCCGTTCCGCTTATCAGACCGTTTATCAGACGGAATAATATAGATATGTCTCAGTTCCGGAATGAAAAATATCACAGCTTCAACAGCTTCTTTACAAGAAAAATACGTCCGGAATGCCGTCCGGTAAATATTTCTCCGGATTGCTTCATAAGTCCATGCGACAGCAAGCTCACTGTATATCCGATAATAGGCAGAAAAAGTATTTTCAGAATCAAGGATTCATGCTACAGAATTGCAGACCTTATCGGCGATAAAAAACTTGCGGAAATGTATTCCGGAGGCTACTGTTTGATTTTTCGTCTCGGCGTTGATGATTATCACAGATACTGCTTCCCCGATACCGGAACACAGACCGGCAATCTGTTTATCAAGGGCGAACTGCACACGGTAAATCCCATAACAATCGGGAAATATAATATCTACCGGAGAAATTCCCGTGAACGAGCCGTTCTGCATACCGATAACTTCGGCGATATAATACAGGTCGAAGTCGGTGCAATGCTCGTGGGAAGAATCTGTAATAATCATGTTGAAAAATTCCGGCGCGGAGACGAAAAGGGTAAATTTGAATACGGCGGTTCTACAATAGTTGTTCTCGTCAAAAAGGAACAGATAAGAATCGACCGCGATATATTGGAAAATTCAGCAGAAGGCATCGAAACCGTCGTAAAATACGGCGAACACATTGCCGTGAAAATAAAATAATATAAATTATGGATAATTATAATAAAATAGAAAATACAATATTTTCAGAGTTTAAAAAGACTATCTGGAAAAAGTTCCGGAAAACTATAAGCGGCTATGATATGATTAAAGACGGCGATAAAGTCGCTGTATGTATTTCCGGCGGAAAAGATTCCATGCTTCTTGCGCTGTGTATTCACAAGCTGAAAAGCAATAATGAAATTAATTTCGATACTGAATATATTATCATGAATCCCGGATATTCAGAAGAAAATCTGCTGAAAATCCGGAATAACTGCGAGCTTCTCGGAATACCGGTGAAAATATATGATACGAATATTTTCGCTTCTGCTATGAAATCTCCGAAAAATCCGTGCTTCCTCTGTTCTCGTCTCCGGCGGGGCTGGCTGTATGCAAAGGCTCAGGAACTGAACTGCAATAAAATCGCTCTCGGTCATCATTTCGATGATGTGGTAGAAACTATTCTTATGGCTATGCTGTATGGTTCTCAGACTCAGACAATGCTTCCGCGTCTGAAAGCAAAAAATTATAATGTAGAAGTTATACGTCCTCTCTATATGATACGTGAATCTGATATAATTTCATGGACGGATTATAATAATCTTGTTTTCTGTTCGTGCGGCTGTCCTGTTTCCGCCGAAAAACAGAAGGATTCCAAAAGAGCAGAAATAAAATCGCTTCTTTCTGAACAGCGTATCAAAAATCCTGATATTGATATGAATATTTTCAGAAGCGTTGAAAATATCGACCTCGAACGTATTATATCATATCATAAAGGCAGCGAATACCACAGCTTTCTTGAAAATCTTTAAAGCTTGTTTTATCTGATTTTATTTAATTTTTATTTTTTTGAAGTTAAAGGAGACAGTATGAAGAAAAAAAATATCTTACTCAAAATTATTATAATACTTACTATTGTAATGGGAGGTCTTACTGCCGGACTTCTATTTATACAGGCAAAACAGGCGGAAAATAATTCGTATATAACCATAGACCCCGAAACTCTTAATCTCATTCAGCTGGATTCCCCGAAAGACGGCGACCCGATTGCAATCGTCGATACAACACTCGGAGAATTTCGGTTCATACTTTTTCCACATCATTCACCACAGGCTGTTGAAAACTTCATAAAGTTCGCAAACGAAGGCTACTACGACGGAACATATGTTTTCAATTCCGAAAGCGGTGCGTATTCAGCCGCCGGAAGCAAGCTCAAAAACGGTGAAATGCCCGAAAATTACGACGTTGACCGCGAACTCATTCCCCGTGAACTTCATCAGGATTTGTGGCCTTTCAGAGGTGCTGTATGCAGTATGACAACTACTGTTGAAAGGTCATTCAAGGAAAAAGTATTCGGCGGCGGAAATTACTATAACGGCAGCCGGTTCGCTGTTATAAATTCAATAGAATTTGACGAGGAAATGACTACGGAACTCCTCGAAAATTCGCAGAATGAAGCACTCGGAAAGGCTTTCGTCGAAAACGGCGGAATACCTAATTTCTCACAGCAGCTTACAGTTATCGGTCAGACATATGAGGGTCTTGATGTAGTTGAAAAACTCGCCAATCTTGAAACAGAAAACAACGGATATTATAAGATTCCAAAAGAAGATATTATGATAAATTCCGTCGTGATTTCTGAATATTCATC
>CAMWRC010000220.1 GCA_947176565.1 uncultured Ruminococcus sp. | reverse complement strand
CTTTCTGTGTGAAAACGCCGTTTATTTCACCGATATTTTTTTCAATATGTTCCAGTATTTTCCTGTTCTGGTCTTCTGTGTAAGTTTCAAGCGGTTTTGCTTTTGATGATTTTTTCTTAGGCATATTTAATCTCCTTTTTGTCAGTTTTTTGTCAGTTTTTCAAGAATCCGTATAATTCTGCTGTTCTGTTCAAGAATTTTTTCAAGCAGTTCGTTATTTTTTCTGATTTGTTCAATGATTTCATTTTCGTGAGTGTTATTCACAGAATCCGGCGTATTCTTTTTCAGAAGCTTTTCAACAATATTGCGGAAGCTTGAAAATTTCAGGATATTCATTTCACGGACGGTATTATTGCTGTTTATGAAATCATACATAAAGCAGTCGTATGCATTGAGAAAATCAAGGCATTCCGCTGAATCAAAAACAGACTGTCCGCTGTCAATAGTATATTTTTTACGTGAATCCTGAATTTTTTTTATGAAATCTTTTGTTGTATTTTTTACTTTATCAGAATGCATAACAAGACTGAGAGCATTCCGATGACAATCAGTTCTGCTGTTGTCATTATCATCAAGTGCAATTACAATAAGCACGGAATCGGCTATATTGCTGAGAAACGGAATAATTACAGAATTCGGGTTCAATTTGTCGGAGCTGAAATCCGTATGCTCTATTATTGCGAAAGCGCGTTCAGTCT
Source organism: uncultured Ruminococcus sp. (assembly GCA_947176565.1). Classification (GTDB taxonomy): domain Bacteria; phylum Bacillota; class Clostridia; order Oscillospirales; family Ruminococcaceae; genus Ruminococcus. Next base: position 2,295 of record CAMWRC010000220.1, on the reverse strand, counting down.
GTTCAGCGATATTTTTAACAAGCTCCTCTTTGGTAAGATACATCATATTTAAGGCTCCAGTTTATATATTATATCCATGATTTCAGCAGGGGAGTCAACAATAAATTCAGCACCTTCTTTTTCAAGCTCCTCACGGCTACGGAATCCCCATGTACAGCCGATTGAATGTATACCTGCATTTTTCGCCGTCTGAATATCAACGTTGCTGTCGCCAATCATTACAACAGAATCATCAAAGTCCGGATATTTTGCGACTATTTCGTTTATTATGGCAGGGTCGGGTTTTCTCGGACGTTCATCACAGTTTCCGAGAACTGTAATGTAGTCGCTGCATATATTCGGAATAAGCGTATCAACTATTTTTCTTGCAACGTCCTGAGGTTTATTTGTCGCAACAGCAACAGGTCTGCCGTATATGAAAATATTGTGTATTAATTTTTTTATACCTTTGTAAAGTTTCGTATTATCAAGATAATGCCAGCCGTAGTACTCTTTAAAAATGGTGTGTAGTTTATCCGCATCTTCTTTTTTATCATCAGGCAAAGCACGATAACAGAGAATCTTTGCACCGTTTCCCACCATTTGCTTATAACTTTCTGTCGGGTGTTCCGGATAACCAAGTTGTTTCAGACCATAATTCACGGCATTTGCCAAATCCTGTATTGAATTTGCAAGTGTGCCGTCCAAATCAAAAATTACTATCATAATATTACCTCATATTCTTGTTGCAAGTAATGTTGAATATTTCTGACGGAAATGCTCGAATCTGTCCTCATCAATGGCTTCGCGGATTTTTTCAGTAAGCGTATTATAGAAATAAAGATTATGCTGTACCGCGAGTCGTCCGGCAAGCTGTTCATTCGCCTTGAATAAGTGACGGATATACGCACGGCTGAAATTTCTGCACGTCGGACAGCTGCACTGTTCATCAACGGGACGCGGGTCAGTCTCATAGCATTTATTTCCGAGATGCATTATTCCGCTCCATGTGAATACAGTGGCATGGCGTGCGTTTCTGCTCGGCATAACACAGTCGAACATATCCATGCCACGTGCTACGGCTTCAATGATATTGGACGGCGTACCGACTCCCATAAGATAACGCGGCTTGTTTACGGGCATATAAGGTTCAACTACATCAATTATGCGGTACATTTCTTCTGTTGATTCCCCTACAGCAAGACCGCCTATTGCATAGCCGTCGAGGTCGAGTTCTGCAATCTGTTCCATATGTCTTATGCGTAAATCATCATAAGTAGAGCCCTGATTTATACCGAACAGCATCTGATTTTTATTTATTGTATCGTGGAGACTGTTAAGGCGTTCCATTTCCTCTTTACAGCGATAAAGCCAATGGAGTGTGCGTTCAATGGATTTTTCAGCGTATTCATGAGTTGACGGATTTTCCACACATTCATCAAATGCCATTGCAATAGTTGAACCGAGATTAGATTGTATCTGCATACTTTCTTCCGGACCCATGAAGATTCTCCTGCCGTCAATATGACTTGCGAAATAAACACCCTCCTCCTTGATTTTCCGGAGCTTTGCGAGGGAAAATACCTGAAATCCGCCGCTGTCGGTAAGTATGGGCTTATCCCAGTTCATGAATTTATGAAGTCCGCCCATTTCTTTAATTATTCTGTCTCCCGGACGCAGATGCAGATGATAAGTATTGCATAATTCAACCTGAGTTTTGAGTTCTTTCAGGTCAACTGAAGATATTCCGCCCTTTATGGCGGCGGCAGTTCCTACGTTCATAAAACACGGAGTCTGAAAAGTTCCGTGTACCGTTTCAAATTTTCCTCGTCTTGCTTTTCCGTTATTTTTTATCAAAGTGTACATAATTACTCCTTAATCAGCACAATCCGGGCACGCAAAAACACCGGACAGGCTATAATGATAGTTTCCGGTTATATTATAACATATTCTGATTGATTTTCCAATAGCAAACTGAAAAATTATCTGAAATTATATACTGTGTTGTTTTCGGGAGTTCTGCACTCATGTTTTTCGTAGTATCCTATGAGATTATTATTATCATCGCGGAGAGCAATCATGTAGACATCTTTATTTTCTTTGGGATTGTGGAATGTGAATATTCTGTTATTTTCAGGCGATTTGCTGAACCATTCCACAACAGCCCTGATTTTTTCGTTTGAATCGGAATTATGGCAGTCGAATATAGATTTGCTGATAAGTTCCGCACCGCCTCTTTTAGCGTATCTTTTTACTGCTGTGGGATTCATGTAAATTATTTCATGGGAAATACTGCATACCACAACAGGCATGATG
>CAMWRC010000219.1 GCA_947176565.1 uncultured Ruminococcus sp. | reverse complement strand
TGTTGATTGTCTGTAAAATATCCAATCAGATTTGGTTATATCTGCATGATATAGCCAAAATCACCAAATAGTAGCAAGTTTTTGGATTTTTTTAAAAATTCTCTTGACAAAATTAGTTTTTAGGTTTATAATATTAAAAGTATGCTGTACAAGTTGTACCTGTATACTTAATTTCTGAAAAAGGAGGAAGAATATGCCAACATTTAACCAGCTCGTCCGTAAGGGAAGAAAGGATCTCGAAACTAAGTCCACTGCTCCTGCTCTCCAGAAAGGCTACAATGCCAAGAAGAAGAAGCAGATTAACCAGAGCTCACCCCAGAAGAGAGGCGTATGTACTGCTGTAAGAACCGCTACTCCTAAAAAGCCTAACTCAGCTATGAGAAAAATCGCAAGAGTTAAGCTTACTAACGGCTATGAGGTAACTTCTTATATCCCCGGTATCGGTCATAACCTTCAGGAACACAGCGTTGTTCTCATCAGAGGCGGACGTGTAAAGGACCTTCCTGGTGTGCGTTACCACATCATCAGAGGCGCTCTCGATGCTCAGGGCGTTGCCAACAGACTTCAGGCACGTTCAAAGTACGGCGCAAAGAGACCGAAGCAGAAGTAATTTCTGTATTTCTTTTTATGCAGCTCCGGCGGCTGCCTCAATATGCCGGATATTAAAATAGGCTGACTACTATCGCAGGATAATGCGGAGTTTATATAGATATTCTATTCCTCTGCATTGGTCTTGACGTAAATAACCGGTGAAGCGAAGCCGTGTTTTTTCAGATCGGCAGTAATCGGTTATCACGAGTACCTATGAATTCATGAATTTATATGAAGGAGGGAAGCGAAATGCCAAGAAGAGGTTATAACGCAAGACGTGAATTGTATGAAGATCCAATCTACAATTCAAAGCTTGTTTCACGTCTTATCAGCTACATCATGTTAGACGGTAAGAAGGGCGTTGCGCAGAAAATCGTTTACGGTGCATTCGACATCGTAGCAGAAAAAACAGGTAAGAACGCTCTCGAGGCTTTTGAGGAAGCTATGGAGAATGTAATGCCTGAACTCGAAGTAAGAGCTCGCCGTCTCGGCGGTGCAACTTATCAGGTTCCTTGTGAGGTAAGACCTGAAAGACGTACTACTCTCGGTCTCCGCTGGATTACTAAGTACTCCAGAGAGAGAAACGAAAAAACTATGAAAGAAAGACTTGCAGGCGAGATTCTTGATGCTCTCAACGGTACAGGCGGTGCCTGCAAAAAACGTGACGATACACACAAGATGGCAGAGGCAAACAAGGCGTTTGCTCACTACCGCTGGTAAGCGTCATTGTGAGAGGAAGATATTATGGCAAGAGATTGTTCACTTGAAAATACCAGAAATATCGGTATCATGGCTCACATTGATGCCGGTAAGACAACCACCACGGAGCGTATCCTTTTCTATACCGGTGTAAACCATAAAATCGGTGAAACTCATGAGGGTTCAGCTACCATGGACTGGATGGAGCAGGAACAGGAACGCGGTATCACTATCACTTCCGCTGCTACAACCTGCTACTGGGCAGGTCACAGACTCAATATCATCGATACTCCCGGACACGTTGACTTCACTGTTGAAGTTGAACGTTCACTCCGTGTACTCGACGGCTCTGTAACAGTTCTCTGTGCAAAGGGCGGTGTTGAGCCGCAGTCTGAAACCGTTTGGAGACAGGCTGATAACTATAAAGTACCCCGTATGGCTTATGTAAATAAGATGGATATTATGGGTGCTGACTTCTATCGTGTCGTTGACATGATGAAAGACAGACTTAAATGTAATGCTGTTCCGATTCAGCTTCCTATCGGTGCTGAGGACGAATTTAAGGGCATCATTGACCTTGTTGAGATGAAGGCTTACATCTATTATGATGACCTCGGAAAGGATATCCGCGTTGAGGAAATCCCTGAGGATATGAAGGAAAAGGCTCAGCAGTATCACGACGATATGGTTGAACACGTTGCCGAACAGGACGAGGAACTTATGATGAAATACCTCGACGGCGAGGAGCTGACACAGGAAGAAATCAAGCAGTGTATCCGTTCCGCTACAATTGCTAACCATATGGTTCCTGTAACCTGCGGTACTTCATATAAGAACAAGGGCGTTCAGAAGCTTCTCGATGCTATCATCGACTATATGCCTTCACCGCTCGATGTTCCGGCTATCAAGGGCGTAAATCCCGATACAGACGAGGAAGTTGAAAGACCTTCTTCAGATGACGAGCCGTTTTCAGCTCTCGCATTCAAGATTGCTACAGACCCGTTCGTTGGTAAGCTTGCATTTTTCCGCGTTTACTCAGGCGTTGTAAATCAGGGCGATTCCGTCCTCAATGCAACTAAGGATAACCGCGAGCGTTTCGGACGTATCGTTCAGATGCACGCAAATCACAGAAAAGACCTTACAACAGTTTATGCCGGCGATATCGCTGCTGCTGTCGGTCTCAAGAATACAACCACAGGCGATACTCTCTGCGATGAGAAACACCCTGTAATCCTCGAATCTATGGAATTTCCGGAGCCTGTTATCCAGCTCGCTATCGAGCCTAAGACTAAGGCAGGTCAGGAGAAAATGGGTATCGGTCTTGCAAAGCTTGCTGAGGAAGACCCAACATTTAGAACATGGACAGACGAGGAAACAGGTCAGACCATTATCGCAGGTATGGGTGAATTGCACCTTGATATTATCGTAGACCGTCTCCTCCGTGAGTTCAAGGTCGAAGCTAATGTCGGCGCACCCCAGGTTGCTTATAAGGAAACTATCAAGAAGCTTGCCGATGTTGACCATAAATACGCTCGTCAGTCGGGTGGTAAAGGTCAGTACGGTCATGTTAAGATCAAGGTTGAGCCTAACGAGTCCGGTAAGGGATACGAGTTTATCAACAACGTTGTGGGCGGTGCTATTCCTAAGGAATATATCCCCGCAGTTGACGCAGGTATCCAGTGCGCAATGCAGGCAGGTGTTCTCGCA
>CAMWRC010000218.1 GCA_947176565.1 uncultured Ruminococcus sp. | reverse complement strand
GTATTATTGATGTAAGCTCGTCAGGTGACCAGCCGATTTTCAATGAAGACGGCTCTAAGGTCATCGTTTTCAACGGCGAGATTTACAACTACCGTGAAATACGTGAAAAACTTGTCGAAGCCGGTCATGTGTTCAAAACAAATACAGATACGGAAGTTCTTATTCATGGATACGAGGAATACGGCGAAAAACTGCTGAATATGCTTCGCGGTATGTTCGCATTCGTTATCTGGGATAAAGAAAAAAAGGAACTTTTCGGCGCACGGGATTTTTTCGGTATAAAGCCGCTTTATTATGCTGTTATGAACAAAACTTTCATGTTTGGTTCTGAAATCAAAAGCTTTCTCCCTCACCCTAATTTTAAAAAGGAACTGAATACCACAGCTCTTGAAAATTATCTTACTTTTCAGTATTCCCCCACAAATGAGACTTTTTTCAGGAATGTATACAAGCTTCTTCCGGCACATTATTTCATATGCCGAAACGGCAGACTTGAAATAAAATCCTACTGGGACGTTAAATTCAATCCAGACAGCAAACCGTCTCTTGAAGAATGGGTGAACAGGATTTCCGATACATTCCGGGATTCAGTCGAGGCACATAAAATCGCCGATGTTGAGGTTGGTTCATTTCTTTCAAGCGGAGTTGATTCAAGCTATGCGGCTGCCGTTGCAGAAGTTGACAAGACATTTACAGTCGGATTCGGCAGCGATGAGAAATACAATGAAATCGGCTGGGCTAAAAATTTCTCAAAAGCTATAGGCAAGGAGAATACAAGCAAGGTAATTACTCCGGAGGAATACTGGGGAAGTCTTGAGAAAATTCAGTATCACATGGACGAACCGCTCGCCGACCCGTCAGCAGTTGCGCTTTATTTTGTGTGCAGTATTGCCTCTGAAAAAGTCAAGGTTGTGCTTTCAGGAGAGGGTGCGGACGAGATTTTCGGCGGTTATAATGTATACAGTGACCCTGACGGAACGCTGTATGACAGACTTCCTATGGGATTCCGGAAAGCTGTAGGAAATATTGCCGGAAGACTTCCGGCGCACCGCGGAGTCAATTTCTTTGTACGTAAGGGAAAGACCGTTGAGGAACGTTTTATCGGCAATGCGTATATGTTCACGCCGGAACAGCGGAAAGAACTGCTGAAAATCCGGACAGATGCTCCTGAGCCTTCGCGTATAACAAAGCCGTATTTTGACCGCGTGGCATCTCATGACGATGTAACGAAAATGCAGTATCTTGACCTTCATATGTGGATGGCGGGAGATATTCTCCTGAAAGCTGACAAGATGAGCATGGCAAATTCTCTTGAACTGCGTGTTCCGTTCCTTGATAAGGAAGTCATGGCACTTGCGGAGAGAATCCCGACAAAATACCGTGTTACACATGAAAATGGAACAGCTGAGACAAAATATATAACAAAATATGCCATGAGACTTGCGGCAAAGAAAGATACACCGGCACAGACCGCAAAAACTGCCGCCAAGAAAAAACTTGGATTTCCTGTTCCTGTCCGTGTATGGCTGAAAGAGGAAAAATATTATAATATAGTCCGCGAGGCGTTCGAGAGCGAAAATTCGCAGAAATTTTTCAATACTGCCCCTCTTGTAAAGCTTCTTGATGACCATAGAGACGGAAAAGCCGATAACAGCCGGAAAATCTGGACTGTTTTCACTTTCCTTGTGTGGTATAAAGTATATTTCAGCGATGAAATAAGATAATTAAAAAAGTTTCTTGCAGAGATGTGAAAAATATATTATCAGAATGGATTCTGATAAAAGTTAGGAGAAATAATTATGCAGTCAGAATATCAGCATCTTATTGATTTAAGTGATTATCCGGTAAGCTGGTGGAACAGCCTGATTGAGCTGGGCGTGAAAATCAAGGAAAATCCGCAGGAATACGCTCATGAATGCGATGGAAAAATTATGGCTACGCTGTTTTATGAACCGTCCACAAGGACGCAGATGTCATTCCAGACGGCTATGCTTCGTCTCGGGGGACGTATAATCGGCTTTGACAATCCTGCTAATTCCTCGGTATCCAAGGGCGAGACAATCAAGGACACAACTAAAATAGTCAGCAGTTATTCGGATATTCTTGTTATCCGTCACCCTCTTGCCGGAACAGCAAAGGCGGCATCTCTTACGGCTGATTGTCCGGTTATCAATGCAGGAGACGGCGGACATCTTCACCCGACGCAGACGCTCACAGATCTGCTTACTCTGAAAATCGAAAAAAAGACGCTCAGCGGTCTTACTATAGGAATGTGCGGCGACTTAATCAATGGCAGAACTGTCCATTCCCTCTGTAAGGCATTGAGTATGTTCGCCGGAAACAAATTCATATTCATATCAACTCCGGAACTCCGTATGCCGGCATATATCAAGGCGATAATCAAGGCAAACGGAAGTACTTATGAGGAAGTTGATGCTCTTGAAGATGCTATCGGCAGACTTGATGTTTTGTATATGACAAGAATACAGCAGGAACGCTTTGCAAGTGAGGCTGAATATCTTGCACAAAAAAATACTTATGTTCTGGACAGACGCAAGATGAATCTTGCAAAGAAAGATATGATTGTTCTGCACCCGCTGCCGAGAGTTGATGAAATCACTGTAGATGTTGATGATGATGACAGAGCTATGTATTTCATACAGGCAAAGTATGGCGTTTTTGCACGTATGGCACTGATTATGACAATTCTCAGTGAGAAGAAAAGTTCCGAAATGCTCAAAGGCAAGGTATACAGCGGAGTTAAATGTGATAATCCGAGATGTATAACGAATCATGAGGAATATCTGCCTAAGAGTTTCAGATTCAGCGGTGATGAAACGCTTCTTGAATGCGAATACTGCGACGAGCGGAAACTCATATAATATTATAATGATTTAAACACTTTTAAAATATATAAATCCGGTAAGCTTATACTAACTTACCGGATTTATTTTTTTGCATAAACGCTTGACAAATCTGTTATTATTGTATATAATGT
>CAMWRC010000217.1 GCA_947176565.1 uncultured Ruminococcus sp. | reverse complement strand
ATACAGGCGTCAACCTTCTCACTCCCGGCGAAACTCCTTATGAAAACGCTAAGTTCCTGCTGTTCCTCTCCGCAGTCATCAAGGCTGTTGACGATTATCAGGATTTGCTTCGTCTTTCAGTTGCTACTGCCGGAAACGACCACAGACTCGGCGCAAATGAAGCTCCTCCTGCTGTTATTTCAATTTTCCTCGGTGATGAACTTACTGCCGTCCTGGACGCAATCGAAAACGATAAGCCTTACGGCGGAACTAAAAAAGAAAAAATGCAGCTTGGTGTTGACGTTCTGCCAAAATTCCGCAAGGATACAACTGACCGCAACAGAACATCTCCGTTTGCTTTCACCGGAAACAAGTTTGAATTCCGTATGCTGGGTTCATCAAACAGTATTTCATGTGCAAATATTCATCTTAATGCTGCTGTTGCGGAAGTTCTCAGACAGTTTGCTGACGAACTTGAAAAAGCTGATGACTTCAACATGGCTCTCCATGAACTTATCAAGAGAACTATCAAGGAACATAAGAGAATAATATTCAACGGCAACGGCTATGATGATGCATGGATTGCAGAAGCTGAAAAGCGCGGTCTGCTTAATCTTAAAACAACTGCTGATGCTATGCCAAAAATATGCGACAAGAAAAACGTTGATATGCTTACATCTCACGGCATTTTCACTGAAGCTGAAATTTACTCACGCTGCGATATAATGCTTGAAAACTACATCAAGGCAGTTAATATCGAGGCACTTACTATGATAGATATGGCGCGCAAGGAAATAATTCCGGCTGTTACGAGATTTACTGCTGATACAGCTGCGGCTGTTGCTGCAAAGTGCGGAATCGTTTCAGTTGCCTGCAAGTATGAAAAACGCCTGATAACAACACTTTCAGACCTTACAGATGAAATGGACGAGGCAGCAAATGCTCTTGAGGGTGCTGTTGCAGAACTCAAAACAATTGATGATACTATCAAGGCTTCTGAATTTGTACGTGACAGTATTCTTCCGAAAATGGATACTCTCCGTGCTGCTGCTGACAAGGCGGAAACCGTAACAGCTGAGGATTACTGGCCGTTCCCGACATATGACAAGCTCCTTTTCGGAGTAAAATAAGCCATCTACTTTTCTCCCCTGTCAGAGGCAGACTAAAGGAATTTCAGGTCTGCTTCTGACATATAAATACATCGTCTCCGGAACAATCCGGGGACGTTTTTATATCTGTTCTTTATACATGGAATAAAGTATAAACTTTTCATAATTATCACCAAAAAATTTCCGTGAATTATAATCTCTGAATACAAAATCACAAATTTTCAAAAAAATTCAAAATTTCTTGAATTTTGCAGAAAAATGTGGTATAATACAAAATTGGCAAAACTATATTAAGAAAGGGAGTAATTATATGCTATCCGCACAAATCTTTGCCGTCATAATATTCGTGGCTATGTTCCTTATGATTGTCCTCGATAAAATTGAACGGCACATCGTAACACTGGGCTGTGGTCTGCTCACGCTTATCGTCGTATTCGGCATCTGCATGAGAAACGGTACAGCAATATGGAACACTCTCGCTCTCGGAAATTTCATAAAACCCGATTTCTGGTATCAGGTCACCGAAAGCGAAAGCAAAGGAATCAACTGGGCGACGATTATCTTCATAGCAGGAATGATGATAATGGTCGAAGGAATGGCAAAAGCCGGATTCTTCCGCTGGCTCTGCATGAAAATCGCATTTCTTGTCAAATGTAAAACTATTCCCATATTTATAACATTCATGCTGATGTCAGCTGTACTTTCGATGTTCATAGACAGCATAACAGTAATTCTTTTCCTTGCTGCCGTCACTATCGAACTTGCACAGCTGCTGAAATTCAACCCCATACCTATGATTCTTTCTGAAATTTTCTGCGCGAACTTAGGCGGTTCAGCTACAATGTGCGGAGACCCGCCGAATATAATAGTAGGTACATCTCTTGGATTCTCATTCTTTGATTTTCTTTCAAATACAGGAGTATGCGCCGGTATCTGTCTTATCTTTACTATCATATTCTTTTATCTTGCATTCAGAAAAGAACTTGCACCTAAAGAAAATCAGACAGTCGATATGTCAAAACTTCCCTCACCGTCATCTGCTGTCACAAACAAGAAAGATTTCATAATAAGTTCAGTTATATTCGGACTCGCTGTAATCCTTCTTGTTACTCACTCGATGACACATCTCACAGTAGCTACAATCGGACTTTTCATTGCTGTGATAACACTTGTCACGGCCGGAAAAAATGCTCTTGAACTTTTGAAAAAAATTGATTACAAAACTGTTCTTTTCTTCATAGGACTCTTTATCGTAGTAGGAGGACTCGAGGAAACAGGAATCCTTGAATACATAGCCGACTTTATCGGCGATATAAGCGGCGGAAATGCTCATATCATGATTGCTATTATTCTCTGGGTATCTGCAATTGCAAGCGCATTTGTTGATAATATCCCATTTGCCGCTACTATGGTTCCAGTTATCCAGAGTCTTGCATCATCAACCGGCGTACCGATTGCTACTCTTGCATGGACGCTTTCAATCGGAACTGACATCGGCGGCTCGGCAACGCCTATAGGTGCGTCTGCAAACGTTGTCGGCACATCTGTTGCAGCCAAGAACGGTTATCCGATAAGCTGGGGAAAATACTGTGCAAAACTTGCTCCTGCAACTATTATTGTTCTTGCCATTTCAACAGTTTATATATTCATGCGTTACCTATAATACCGGAGGTTAAAAATGTCACAGATTATTATTTCAATCGGAAGAGAATTTGGAAGCGGCGGACGTGTTATTGCTGAGGAACTTGCAAAACGCTTTGAACTTCCGATTTACGACCGTCACCTTATTACAGAAATTGCCAATAAAACCGGCATGACTGCTTCTGAAATAGAAAAACTTGATGAAGCTCCGAAATCTCGTCTCACATCGCGGCGTGTACGTGGATTCAGCAATTCCATTGAGGACAACATTGCAGAAATGC
>CAMWRC010000216.1 GCA_947176565.1 uncultured Ruminococcus sp. | reverse complement strand
TTCCTGTTGCTTGATGAGTTTCTGGTTGGTATGCATTGTATGCTTTGTTCAGTTTGAAATTTTCTTGATTTTTTTAAAAAAGTGCTTGACAAACGCGAAAAGATGTGTTATAATATATAAGTAGTGTGAGATGCACCATTAGCTCAGTCGGTAGAGCAACTGACTCTTAATCAGTGGGTCCTGGGTTCGAGTCCCCGATGGTGCACTAATGTATGGCCCGTTGGTCAAGCGGTTAAGACACCGGCCTCTCACGCCGGTAACACCAGTTCGATTCTGGTACGGGTCACTTTTAAAATAAAATAGTCGGTGCTTATAGTGATGAGGTCACACCTGTTCCCATTCCGAACACAGAAGTTAAGCTCATTAACGTTGATGATACTTGGTTGGCGACGACCTGGGAAAGTAGAACAGTGCCGATACAATATTCCTCCTTAGCTCAGTCGGTAGAGCACTCGGCTGTTAACCGAGTTGTCGCCCGTTCGAGCCGGGCAGGGGGAGCCAAAAAAGTCCGTTCTTAAGTGAACGGGCTTTTTATTTTATAAATGGAATTGACAAGCAGGTAAAACTGTGATACAATTATCCTGATGATAGGGAGATTTTTAATGAATTTAATGAAAATAGCATCAATTTTACTTGTATCTATAATGTCTTTATCTGTTACTTCTGCATACGTGGAATGTATTTCAGATACGACTGTTTTAGCAAAAGCGGATTATTCTGAGGAAACTTACGAAAATTTAACGTACAGGCAGTATGACGAATATATAGCTGTAACTGGTTGTGATGATTCGGCGGAATCCGTAAAGATTCCGGATAATATAAACGGAGTTCCTGTTACGGAAATCGGCGACAATGCTTTTCTTGAGCATAAAAATCTTAATGATGTTGAAATTCCTGATACTATTAAGAAAATAGGCGATTTTTCATTCCGTGAATGTACGTCTCTGAAAAGCATAATTATTCCGGAAAGCGTGGAATCAATTGGCTGGTTTGCGTTTTATGGCTGTAGCAAATTAGAAGATATAACATTTCCTGATAAGCTGGTCAGAATATCAGACCATGCTTTTGCAGGAACTGCATGGTATCGCAGTAAACCGGAGGGGCTTATATATATCGGTAAAATGGCGTATTATTATAAAGGTTATCCGGAGCGTTATTGTTCACTGAAAATCGCAGACGGTACACTTGGACTTGCGGATGGAGCGTTTTATTTCTGTTCTGATATAAAGGAGGTGACTGTGCCGGAAAGCGTCGAAGTCATTGACAGTACAGCATTTTATCTGTGTGCTAATCTTGAAAAGCTGACAATATTGAATCCAGAATGCGGAATCTTTGATGAACCGAGTACAATCTGCAATGAATTTATGGCAGCGTGTTATTATGGAGGCGTGATTTGCGGATATGAAAACTCAACAGCGCAGGAATACGCCGAAAAATACGGATATATGTTTGAAAGTCTCGGCGAATCTCCGTCAAATACTGAATCTGAGACGCTTTATGGCGATGCAAATTGTGACGGTGAGATTTCCGTAGCTGATGCAACGTTGATATTACAGTATATCGGCAACAGCGATAAATATAATTTATCTGAACAAGGCAGAAAAAATGCTGATATAGTCGGTGGAAATGACGGAATATCTTCGGTAGATGCATTGGCAATACAGATGATAGATGCCGGAATGAGTATTGATTTGTTTAAATCTGAATAAATTATGAGGTGATAAAATGACAATATTAGTAACAGGCGGTGCAGGATTTATCGGCAGCCATACGTGTGTTGAGCTTCTTGATGCAGGATATGATGTTGTGGTGGTGGATAATCTTTCAAATTCAAGCAGAGAGGCAATTGACCGCATTCAGACAATAACCGGAAAGAAATTTGATTTCTATGAAGCAGATGTTCGGGACGAGGAAACGCTGTCAGAAATATTTGATAAAAAGAAGATTGATGCGGTTATTCATTTTGCCGGATTAAAAGCAGTAGGAGAGTCGGTACGGATTCCGCACACGTACTATCAGAACAATATTGATTCAACGCTTGTTCTTACTGAGGTTATGAGCAGATACGGCTGCAAAAATATTGTTTTCAGTTCAAGTGCGACTGTATACGGCGACCCTGCATTTATTCCGATAACTGAGAAATGTCCGAAAGGAATGTGTACGAATCCATATGGCTGGACAAAGTGGTTTCTTGAGCAGATACTGACAGATATTCAGAAAGCAGATTCTGAATGGAATGTTATATTATTGAGATATTTCAATCCTATCGGAGCGCATAAAAGCGGTCTTATAGGTGAAGACCCGAAAGGAATACCAAATAATCTCATGCCGTATGTCGCGCAGGTAGCAATCGGAAAGCTGCCATGTCTCGGCGTATTCGGAAATGATTACGACACACCGGACGGAACAGGTGTACGTGATTATATTCATGTTGTTGACCTTGCAAAGGGTCATGTGAAGGCTATAGAGAAGTTCGCCGACAATGAGGGCGTAAGCGTGTACAATCTTGGAACAGGTCACGGCTACAGCGTTTTAGAGGTTGTGAAAGCATTTGAAAAGGCTTGCGGTCATGAGATTGCTTATGAGATAAAACCGCGTCGGGCAGGGGATATTGCTGCCTGCTACTGTGACCCTGCAAAGGCTGAAAAGGAGCTGGGCTGGACTGCTGAAAACGGTATTGATGAAATGTGTGCAGATTCATGGAGATGGCAGACTATGAATCCGGACGGCTACCGGAGCGAAGATTAAAATTTAATCAGAAATCCCTCTGGAATCTGATTCCAGAGGGATCTTTTGTTATTAAATAAGTAAAAGCTTCCATTCAGGAAGCTTAATTGAGGGTGGGAGATGGGATTCGAACCCACGGTCTTCGGGACCACAATCCGACGCTTTAACCAGCTAAGCTACACCCACCATATGATAGCGCGCCTTGCTGGATTCGAACCAGCGGCTTACTGCTTAGAAGGCAGTTACTCTATCCAGCTGAGTTAAAGGCGCATTTTAAACAATAAAATAAAATGGAGCGGGTGATGGGAATCGAACCCACGTAACCAGCTTGGAAGGCTGGAA
>CAMWRC010000215.1 GCA_947176565.1 uncultured Ruminococcus sp. | reverse complement strand
GCTCCTACGGAATCAAGGTCGCCGAAACTGTGTACCATAATATACAAGGTATCGGAACTCATGATAATATCCTGCATTGCATTGGCTATAACGCGGGTTCTTGTACGTGACATAGTTTCAACGCCTTTTGATACGCCGCCGAAGAACCGGAATCCGTTTTCGGTTTTGATGACAGCTTGGTCGCCGCCGCGTCCGAGAGCCATATCAAGGCATTGTCTGGCGATTTTTTCGCTTTCTGCAAGGGAAGCTGCGCCGTCTCCGATGCCTATGGAAAGCGTAAGAGTATATTTTCCGGCAATTTTGATTTCCCGTGCAAGGTCGAGAATTTTAAAACGTCCGTCTATTTTTTCGTCAAGATGTTTTTTCTCGATAATGGCATAGAATGTATTTGACGAAACTTTTTTTATAAATCCGTCCGTGCCGTCCATGAAAAGCTCCATAAGCTTTTCGATTTCCACGGAAGCAAGGGCTTTTTCGCTTTCCTTTGCATTCTGCATTATTTCATCGTAGGTATCAATGTTCATGATGACTACATTCGGACGTGTTTCGTCAAGAATCCGTTTCAGACGGAATTTCTCGGTCTCGTCCTGAAAATAGGCGATTGCAAATGTAATATCGTTTTCGGTAAATTCTTCATACATTACTCTGTATGAAATCCCGTTCACCGTACATACTGAAAAATCCGGAGATTTCAGTTTTTTGATGTTCAGTCCAGTGAATTTCTCGAAACTGATTCCATAAGCGTCCATTCCGCCGCTTATCAGTTCAAGAAAAGACCGGTTGTACCACAGTATTTCCTCATTTTCGCCGAAAACAGCGATAGGCGCAGGGAGCGTATTCATATATTCAGCGGCAGAGTTTTCGAGGTGCGTATTCATTTTTGCAATATGCCGCAGCGGATTTCTTGAGTAGACTAAAAATATAACAGCTGCTGATGCGGTAAGGGCAAGTGATGTACAGAGTCCGGCAATACCGTATATTCTGTTATATCCAAAAAGTGACAGTGATATAAATATCTGACTTGCAATAATAGCAGTCAGAAGTATTAAAGCCGTCGCAGGAAATTTTTTTTTCATATGTCAAAACCAACTTTTATCTGTACTTTCTGCCTGATATTATATTTCCATGATAATCGGGAGAATCATAGGACTTCTCTTTGTTTTTTGGTAGATATATTCTGAAAGCGCATCGCGGAGCTTGCCTTTGAGCGTGTTCCATTCACGCATTTCTGCGTGTGAACAGTTGGCAATAGCGCGGTTCAGAACATTCCTTGCATCTACAAAAAGTTCCTCGTTTTCCCTTACATAGACGAATCCGCGTGAGATAATATCAGGACCGGCGGCAACTTTGTTGACTGATTTTTCTATACCGATAACAATGATTATAAGTCCGTCCTGAGCAAGATGACGGCGGTCGCGGAGAACGATAGAGCCTACATCTCCTACGCCGAGACCGTCCACAAGAACACGTCCTGACGGCACTTGTGAAACGACTTTCATGGTGAAACCGTCGGTTTCGATAACATTCCCTATTTCGGCGATTATGATGTTTTCTTTCGGCATACCCATCTGTGATGCAAGAGCGGCGTGTTTCTGGAGATGTTTGTATTCGCCGTGAACCGGTATAAAGAATTTCGGTTTTGTGAGAGCCTGCATGAGTTTGAGTTCCTCCTGACAGGCATGACCTGAAACGTGTACTTCATACATGGCTTCGTAAACTACTTCCGCTCCTAATTTCATGAGCTGATTCACAACGCGTGTTACGAATTTTTCATTTCCTGGAATCGGCGTGGCGGAAATTATAATGAAGTCCATAGGCGTAATTGTAACTTTTCTGTGGTCGTTCATTGCCATACGGGTAAGAGCAGACATAGCTTCTCCCTGACTTCCGGTAGTGATAATGACTATCCGGTCGTTTTCATACTGGTTCATGTTATCTATATCTATCATGATATTATCAGGAACATCAAGATATCCCAGTTCGATTGCTGTATTGATGACATTGACCATACTTCTGCCGAATATTGCTACTTTCCGGTCGTATCGGACAGCGCAGTTTATTATCTGCTGGACGCGGTGGATATTTGAGGAAAATGTTGCAATAATTATCCGTTTTCCTTCGCCCTTCTGGAAAAGCCGTTCAAAAGATTCTCCGACAGTACGTTCCGAGCGTGTATATCCTTCTCTTTCGGCATTTGTGGAATCCGCCATAAGTGCGAGAACGCCTTTGCTGCCGAGTTCGCCGAAACGGGCAAGGTCTATGATTTCACCATCAATGGGGGAGAAATCAACTTTGAAATCACCGGTATGGACGATAATTCCGGCGGGTGTATGGATAGCCATTCCTACTGCATCGGGTATAGAGTGATTGACTTTTATAAATTCAACTGCCATACAGCCCATTTTCACGGTTTTACGCGGAGAAACGACATTGAGATTTACCTGATTCAGCATACCCTGTTCTTTTAGTTTTCCCTCTATCAGACCGATAGTGAGACGGGTTGCGTATACAGGGACATTGATTTTTTTCAGGAGATAGGCAAGTCCACCTATGTGGTCTTCATGACCGTGTGTTATTACGATTCCTCTTATTTTGTCGGCATTACGTTCAACATACGTAAAATCGGGTATGACAATATCAACGCCGGGCATATCGGCATCTGGAAAAGCAAGACCGCAGTCGAGAATAAACATATCATTGGAACATTCAAAGACGGTCATATTTTTTCCGATTTCATTAAGTCCGCCGAGGGGAATAATTCTTACAGGAGTTTTTCTTATTTCCTTTGGCTGCCTTGTACGCTGCTGTCTTGGAGCAGACATTTCGGGAACTGGTTTTGATTTTGAATCTGTGTTTTTTGTATGAACTGATTTTTCGGACTTTTCAGAACCGGAAACTTTTGGTGCTGCGGAAGTTTTTTTACGCGGCACGAACTGTTTTCCGCTTCTTTTGTTTGAGTGGTTTTCGTTCACTTTACAGCCTCCTTTGAGTAAGAACCTGTTCATCTGGTCAGGTTCTGAAATAACATATAATTAATTTAAAAATATCACATAATTATACAGCTGGTATATACCGC
>CAMWRC010000214.1 GCA_947176565.1 uncultured Ruminococcus sp. | reverse complement strand
GAAATGAGTACCATGCATATTGGGGCGCGCCTGAGAGACAGAATGGTTCAAGAAGAATGTACTGGACTTCGGATTCTGCAAGTGATATTGCTGCTGAATATGCTGCCGCTCTTGCAGTGAATTATATAAATTTCGGAAATCCTGAAGACCTTGACTATGCTGAGTCACTTTATAGATTCTCTGTAAAATATAATTCCGTTGCCGGCGAGGGCACTTACGGATTCTATAACAATTCAGGTTGCAGAGACGAACAGGCATGGGCTGCCGGCTGGCTTTACAAGGCTACAGGGAATGATTATTACCTGAACGAATGTGCTTCAAAACAGAATCCGTATGTAGGCTGGGTTCATGGCTGGGAAAATGTTGACCTCGGTTCTGCCTGCATTTGTGCGGAAATCACAGGCGACTGGAGCAACGTTAATAACTATATCAGAAACAAAGCTACAGGTAATGGCTACTTCTTCCTTGACAAGTGGGGAAGTGCAAGACTTAACTGTTCAATGCAGTTCACAGCACTGGTTGCTGATAAATACGGCGCAGGAAATTATGCCGACTGGTGTAAGGGTCAGATGAGCTATATTCTTGGCGATAATCAGATGAATACCTGTTTTGTTACCGGATTCGCTCCTAATTCAGCTAAGAATACACATCACAGAGCTGCTTCCGGTTATGACGGATACTGGGAACAGTCCGAGTATGACCCCATAAACGGAAAGACTCTTATCGGCGCTCTTGCTGGTGGTCCGGAGGACGGAAACGGTACTTATTCAGATGTTATGAATAACTATGTATCTAATGAAGTTGCTATTGATTACAATGCAGGTCTGGTCGGAGCAGCTGCTGGTCTTTATAGTGTATATATGACCGGTTCAATTGATTCCGAAATCGAGGGAGTAACAACTATCTATACAAACGGCGGAGTTGAAGTTTCTCCTGTAGAAACAACCGAAAAGCCTGTTGTTACAACTACAAAGAAAACAACAATTACAACAACCACGACAACCAAGAAAACAACAGCGGCTACTACAGCAGCAACTACAGTCAAGGTTCCAGTATCTACAGCTAAGCCCTTTGGAAATGCCGTTGTACTCAATGATGTCAAGCTCGGCGAAACATATGATATTTCAGGATACTCTGACATCTCAAGAATCGACGTTGTTTTCGACAATACACCTGCAAACGGTATGAACGGCTGCGCAGTTCTTGGAAACTGGGAATTTCAGAATAATTATTCCGGTGCAGATTTGGTAAATAATACGCTTACAGTTATTCCTGACAGAAACTACAATACCATGACAATTCACAAGTGGTACGGTGATGTAAATCTTGAATCTGTTATCATCTACACAGGCAAATCAGGTGATACAACTAAAGCTACTACTACAACAACAGCGAAGCCCACAACAACTACTACCAAAGCAACTACAACAACAGCAAAGCCCACAACAACAACTACCAAACCGGTAGAGACTACACCTGCTGAGTCAAAAACAGTTGTTCTCAAGAACGTTAAATACGGTGAGTCTTATTCTCTTGCAGACTATAACTATAAGTCAATCAGCAAAATCGTTCTCAAGCTTGATGGTGAGATAGGCTATGGATTCGGTGGAAATGTTGTTCTCGGAGACTGGGCTGTACAGAATTCATATGACCGTGCAAATCTTACTTCCGGCAATACAATTGAAATTGATGTCAAGAATCCTCAGTCCAAGATGACAGTATTCAACTACTGGGGAGATATGAATCTTGAATCTGTAACTCTCATTTTCGCAGATTAATTTAAAATCAATGTTTATTAAAAAATAATCAGAACCTGCTTCGATATCTGTTTTCATCAACAGATGCGGAGCAGGTTCTTAATTAGTTTATTTCTTTCTTGTGTATTCTATCAGTTTGTCAAGACAGAGTTCAAAGCAGCTTCCATACCACATTTCATCAGCACATGGAAGTGTTTCCTCAATACAGTAATATATATAATTGACTGCTATGTCAAGAGCCTGCTGCAATGATTTTCCGAGGGTGACTGCTCCAGTAAAGACGCTTGCAAAAATATCCCCTGTACCATGAAACTGTCTGTCTATATGATTCACAAAAGAGAAATAATAAGTTCCGGTTACAGAATCATATGCGGCAGCTCCCTGCTTTTTATCATCAAATCTTACACCGGTAAGAACAGGAGTTTTACAGCCGAGTTCCGCAAGTTTTTTCAGAATATCCTTTACATATTCTTCATTATAGCTTTCAGAATACGGAATATCAAGCAGAAAACTTGCTTCTGTCATATTCGGGATAATATAATCAGCTCTTGCACATAATTTTTTCATTTCGGAAACAAAATCCTTGTTGAATCCTGCATAAAGATGTCCGGAATCACCAAGTACAGGGTCAACGACAATAAAATTTTCTTCTGTACTGAAATTATCAAAAAAATCCGATATTATCTGAACCTGTTTTTTTGAACCGAGATAGCCAGTATAAATCGCATCAAATTTAAGACCGATATTTTTCCAGTGACTGGCAATGTCTGAAATATCATCTGAAAGGTCATGAAATGTATAGCCCGTAAATCCGCCTGTATGAGTAGACAGAACAGCAGTAGGAATAACAGCAGTTTCAATTCCCATAGCAGAAATTATAGGAAGCGCAACTGTCAGCGAACATTTTCCGAAACACGATATATCCTGAATCGTTACAATTTTTTTCATAAATATCATTCTTTCACATTATAATATAGATGCATCAGCGGAACATCAATACATCTATATTACAATATTTTTCCATATTTGGCAATAGAAAAATTAAGGAAATTTCATAATTCTATCACGCACTTTTTCTTGACAAAAGACTGAAAACAGGGTATAATAAATATTAACATTGATTCTATGATATTGTTCAGTTCAGGAGATGTTTTTATGGATAAAAAAAGAAATTTTGTTTCCGGCATCAGCAGGTCAACAAAAATCACACTTGTTTCGTGTTTCTGCTTTATTGCGCTTACCTGTCTGATACTTGTATTTTTTGTTATGTTAGCTTTATGAAAATTAGTGAGCAAATACTATCCTTAGGGCCAGGAGTGTAG
>CAMWRC010000213.1 GCA_947176565.1 uncultured Ruminococcus sp. | reverse complement strand
TATATAAACAATACAATAGTCAATAAAAATATTGACTATGGTATTTTTATATGGTATAATATACTCATAGTAATCCGGAACTGTCCGGAACATGTTAATATAAAAAATCAGTTACAAAGATGATTTCTCGGAGGAATTTATGGATATTATTATTGTAGGAGGCGGAAAGGTCGGCGGCGCACTGGCGGAAGTTCTCTGCCATGAACACAATGTCACTGTTATTGACAGGAATGAACAGCGGATAAATTCAATAACCAACGATTACGATATAAAAGGAATTACCGGAAACTGTCTTCAGACGGCAAATCTTGCGGAAGCCGGAGTCGGAAAATGCAAGCTGTTCATTGCAGTTACCGATTCCGATGAGGTAAATATCCTGTCATGCCTTATTGCCAAAAAAATGAACGCACATCACTGTATAGCACGTGTGCGGAATCCGGAATTTGACCAGCAGCTCGTTTTCATGCGTGAAGAACTGGGAATCAGCATGATGGTAAATCCGGATTTCAATTCAGCAAATGAAATCGCAAAAGTTCTGCGTTATCCGGAAGCTATAAATATCGAATCATTTGCAAAGGGACGTGTTGACCTTGCGGAAATACGAATAACAAGCGGAAGTATTCTCGAAAATCTTGCACTTACACAGCTTTCGCGCCGCCTGCGCCTTGATGTTCTCATATGCGCCGTTCAGCGCGGAGATGAAGTAATAATCCCGAACGGCAGCTTTGTTCTTCGTGCAGGAGATAAAATCCATATGACAGCTTCACACAGCAATATGGTTAAGTTTCTCAAGAGCATAAGCTCCGCATACCGTGAAAAACGTGTAAAATCCGCGGTTCTTATCGGCGGTGGACGTGTTGGCTATCATCTTGCACAGCAGCTCCGTGAAATGAGCGTCAAGGTTAAAATCATCGAAATAGACCCGAAACGCTGTCTTGAACTCAGCGAACGGCTCAGCAAGGTTACTGTCGTATGCGGAGACGGCACAAATCAGGACGTTATCCGCGAAGAACGTGTATATGATGCTGATGCAGTTGTATCACTCACCGGAATTGACGAGGAAAATATACTTCTGTCGCTTCTTGCAAAAAATAACGGTGTCGAAAAGGTAGTCACAAAGGTGAACCGAATGAATCTGATGCAGCTTTCGGAAACACTGAATCTTGACAGCATTATTTCTCCGAAGTCAATCACAGTAAATCAGATACTTCAATATGTCCGTGCAAAACAAAATTCCGGCGGAAACAACGTGGCAACACTGTACCGACTTGTAAATGACAGAATGGAAGCAATAGAATTTGTTGTACGCGAACATAAAGACTACGTCGGAATACCGCTGAAAAAACTCAAACTCAGAAGCGGAATACTCATTGCAAGCATTGTCCGCGGAAATGAACTTATTATCCCGAAAGGCGATGACTTCATAAAAGTAAATGACAGTGTCGTAGTAGTTACAACAAACAGAGGCTTCGGCGACCTGAAACAGATTTTTGACTGAACGGAGCGTAATCCTTAAAATCTATGAATTACAGAATTATAGTCTATATTATGGGACAGATACTGCGTATAGTCGGTATCTGTATGCTGTTTCCCATATTAGTGGGAATATATTACGGTGAGCATCATGTTATCGAAAGCTTCGGGATTCCAGCAGCGATAACTATAATCATATCGCTTTTGTTCACTCTTAAAAAACCGAAAAATACCGCTGTTTTTTCTATGGAAGGATTCGTCAGCGTTGCGGCATCATGGATAGCAATGTCAGCAATCGGTGCATTGCCGTTTGTTATTTCAGGCGAAATACACGGATATATCAATGCGCTGTTTGAGACTGTTTCCGGATTTACTACGACTGGTTCAACAATTCTTGCAGATGTTGAAAAAATGTCGCGGTCATGTATGTTCTGGAGGGCTTTTACCCATTGGCTGGGTGGTATGGGAGTTCTTATGTTTGTTCTCGCAGTGATGTCCAGCAACGATATGCGTACTATGCACATGATGCGTGCAGAATGCCCCGGACCAAATGTCGGCAGACTGGTTTCGAAATCAACTTTTTCAGCCCGCATACTCTATGGAATTTATATTGCTCTTACAGTGGCAGAAATAATTGTACTTGTGCTGTTGAAAATGCCGATGTATGATGCTGTAATACATTCGTTTTCATCAGCAGGAACAGGCGGATTTTCGCTGTGGAACGATAGTATAGGTCATTATAACAGTAACGCAATAGAAATAGTTACAGCAGTATTCATAATTCTCTTTGGTGTAAATTTCAACTTGTATTATTTTCTGATAATCAGAAAATTTTCCGCTGTTTTCAAAAATGAGGAGCTGAGAGCATATCTGTGCATAATTGCAGGTGCGACGGCAGTAATTACAATAGCAAATACGGAAGTATACAATAGTTTCGGAGAATCTTTCCGGAAAAGCTTCTTTATGGTTGCTTCAACCATAACTTCAACAGGATTCGCCACTGCTGATACAGGTCAGTGGTCTCCGTTCGTTCAGACAATACTCATGATGATTATGTTTGTAGGCGCGTGTGCAGGTTCTACAGGCGGCGGAATGAAAGTATCACGTATTATCATAATCGTAAAGACCGGTATCAGGGAACTGAAATACATCGTAAGTCCGAGAGTTGTAGCATCAATAAAGCTCGACGGAAAACCAGTTGAAAAAGATGTTATCCGCGGAGCAAGCAATTATTTCATATTATTTATGATAATCTATGCAATTTCTATAATTCTCATTTCGCATGACAGATGCAGTATCGAAGAAAGTATATCAGCAGTTACAACGTGTATGAATAATATTGGATTCGGCGTAGGACAGTTCAGCACATCGGGCAATTTCAGCGGACTTGATAATTTTTCCAAAATCCTGCTTTGTTTTGATATGCTCATCGGCAGACTTGAAATATATCCTCTTATTATGCTTTTTGCATCCAAAAAGACTCATTAAAAAATAGCCCTCTGGAAATTCAGAGGGTTGTTTTTCGTTACTGCTATGCTTTCTCTGATAAAAGTGATTAGAGCATGTTAACATAAACTATTGACAAGAAAAAGAATATATAGTATAATAG
>CAMWRC010000212.1 GCA_947176565.1 uncultured Ruminococcus sp. | reverse complement strand
CTCTTATACTCATGATTGGTCTTACATCTTTTTCTGATATAAATGATGTATACGGCTATAAATTCGGAAATCGTGTTCTTCAGACGCTTGCGCGCAGAATCAGAAAGCTTTTTTCTGACCGCGGTTCAATTTATCGAATGGACGGCACAAGATTTGCTGTCATCACACACAATACAACTGCTGCCGAAGCAGAACAGCTATATAATCAGCTCCGTGAGGGCGTAAGAAAGGATTTTATAGTTGACAATGAAAAAGTTTCACTATCCCTTAACGGCGGTGCTATACGTGCTGACAGATTTGATATTGCATGGGAAACTTTCTATTCATGCCTGAGATATGCCTATCATGAATCAAAACATCATAAATTCGGAAGCCTTGTTGTATTCGAAGATATTGTCGAAGCTGACAACAGAAAGATTATAGAACGTGTAAATGTCATAAGAAGCTGTATCGCCGAGGACTGCCGCGGATTCTATCTCTGTTATCAGCCGATAGTTGATTCCGGAACTGAACGGCTTAAAGGTATGGAAGCTCTTATTCGCTGGAAAAATGATGAATACGGAATCGTTCCTCCGGACGTGTTTATACCTGTTCTGGAGCAGGATTCAATCTTTCCGGAACTCGGTTACTGGATTCTCAGGCAGGCTATGCTGGACGGCATAAAATTTTTGAATATCAATCCGAATCTTATCATAAATGTGAATCTCTCTTATGCACAGCTTGAAAAGGAAGGATTTGTAAAGGAAATATTCAAAATAATTGATGAAACACGTTTCCCTGTTGACCACCTCTGTCTTGAAATAACAGAACGCTGCCGCCTCCTTGATACAGCCATGCTTAAAGAAATGTTCTCTGTTTTCAGGGAACATGGTATCAGGATTGCAGTTGACGATTTCGGAACAGGTTTTGCTTCATTAGGATTCCTGCGTTCAATTCCCGTAGATGTTGTAAAAATAGACCGTGCATTTGTCAAGGATATATGTAAAAGTGCAGCAGACCGTAATTCCGTGAAATTCATATCCGAGCTTGCTGATTCTTTCTCGGCTGATGTGTGCGCCGAGGGAATAGAAGATACTGATATACGTGATTGCCTTAAAGAATATAAAATAGGCAGTCTTCAGGGTTATCTGTATTCCAGACCTGTCACCGCGGAACAGATGATTGAAAAACTGATTTCCGAATAAAAGAGGTTATTACTATGGCTGTGAATCCTGATTTATGCTTCGATGAGCTTCTTGAATTTATTACCTATCAGAAAAATGTTAAAAAATCAGCTGAACTTACCATATATAATTATTACTGCGACCTGCTGCTGTTTTTCAGGTATATGAAATTCATAAAGAACAATATGCCTGTAAAAACAAAAATTGACAAAATTTATATTGCTGATATTGATGTGGAATTTCTCCAGAGTATAACAGCTGCGGATATTCAGCGATATTTTGATTATCTTATATATGTTCGTCATCTCGGTCCGTCCACAAGAACAAGACGTATTGTTTCGCTGCGCAAGTTTTTTAAATTCGCACATCTTAATATTGAAGTAATAGACAAAAATCCTACAGATAGGCTGATTTCTCCGAAATTTGAAAAAAAACCACCTGAATTTATGAAAGAGGAAGAATGTATTTTACTTCTCAATTCTATAAAGGGTGAGAATCATGAACGTGATTACTGTATTTTTGTATTGTTTCTGAATACTGGAATAAAACTGAGCGAACTCGTTGCACTCAATGATACTGATATTGACCCGCTCGGAAATACTGTCATACGCGGAAAAAACGGAAAAAAACGGTGTATTGTACTTAACAGAGCCTGTATCGAGGCTATTGAGGAATACAGAATATATAAGGAAAAATTTTTCGGCATAAAATCATACGACCACCATGCCATTTTTGTAGGACGTTCCGGAAAAAGACTTACCGACCGCTGGATAGAAAAAATCGTGAAAAAAAGAATGAATGATGCCGGATTCGGCGAAAGGGAACTGAGTCCTCAGAGTCTGCGTCATACAGCTGCTTCAGTCATGTACAGCAGAGGCGTTGATATATGTGATTTGCAGCAGATACTGGGACATGAAAGTCTTGGTACAACGCAGATATATGCTGATTCGCACGTGCCGCAGGGCGGAGCTTCCATGCCAGGAAATCCGCTTGAACGCCGGCGGACAGCTCCTAAGATAATTAGTCCTGATAATTCAGACAAAAAATAATCTGTATTAATCCTGTATCAGCCGATACAGGATTTTTTTATCATATTGTCACAAAATAGTTTTTCAGAACGTTATATTATACAGAAGCCAATAAAGCTTGCAAGTAAAGCTTCTCAAAAGAGGTGATAGCATGACAATTGATGACTCAGTAAAGCTGCAAAGGCTTTACGAACTTTACGAACAGCCAATGTATAGAATCGCTTTTGCTGTTCTGAAAAATTCAGCATATGCGGAAGATGCTGTTTCTGATGCTTTTGAACGTATCGTCCGTAAAATCAGCAGAATCGGAAGTCCCGAATCTTCTGAAACCAGAAGCTACATAATCAAGGTCATTAAAAATACTGCAATTGACCAGTATCGCCGTAATACTGTTTTCTACAGAAGAAATCGGCCTATTGACGAAGAAACAGAACGGATTCCCGACAGCTCGGTGAATGTTGAGAATGTGATTATTCAGGATAGTATGGCATCGCTGACGGAAAAGCTCAGCGATTCAGACCGTAAAATAATTGAACTCAGATTCAATGAGCAGATGCCGTGGCGTGAAGTTGCGGAACATCTTTCGCTTACCGAAACGACGGTACGTAAACGTTTTGAACGTGCCAGAAAAAAACTGAAAGGAGAACTCAGCAATGAAAGGAAATAATTTCGACTGGGACAGAATAATTGAAGATGCATTTTCCGACGGTGAATCGCATGAGTTTTCCGAAAGCTACAGACAGCCTAAACAGCAGATTGAAAGGAGTATCAACATGAAAAGAAAATTCAACAAACGCCGTATTATAGGTATGTCCGTTGCCGTGGCACTGACCGCAGCAGGTTGTACAGGGATACTTGCAGCAGGAAAGTACGGAATAATTGAAAAACTCAGCAATA
>CAMWRC010000211.1 GCA_947176565.1 uncultured Ruminococcus sp. | reverse complement strand
ACTCTATGAGGGCATTAAAATCGCAAGGGAAAATAATTCGGAATTGATTCTTGCAGTAGGCGGCGGTTCTGTATGCGATTATGCAAAGGCTGTTTCTGTTTCCGTTTATTGCAATGACGACCCGTGGCAGAAGTATTATATCCGTTTTGAAGAACCGGATTGTAAAATTATTCCTGTCGGCTGCGTTCTCACAATGGCAGGAACAGGCTCAGAAATGAACGGCGGTGCAGTTATTACAAATCACGAAACAAAACTGAAAATAGGTCACGTCTTTGGTGACGATGTAATGCCGAAATTCTCTGTTCTTAATCCGAAATATACTATGACACTGCCAAAATATCAGATGACAGCAGGAATTTATGATATTATGAATCATATCTGTGAGCAGTATTTTTCCGGTGAGGACGACAATACAAGCGACTATATCAGCGAAGCACTTATGAAATCGCTGATTCATGCAAGCCGTATTGCAAATGAAAATCCGCAGGACTATGAGGCACGTTCAAATATCATGTGGACTGCAACATGGGCATTGAATACACTGATTGCAAAAGGTAAAACTACAGATTGGATGGTGCATATGCTTGGTCAGTCTGTGGGAGCTTATACCGACGCTACACATGGCATGACGCTTGCTGCGGTATCACTGCCGTATTACAGATTTATTATGCCTTACGGACTGAAAAAATTTGTACGTTTCGCAAAAGAAGTATGGAATGTAAATCCTGACGGCAAGACTGATGAGCAGATTGCGGAAGAAGGTCTCACCGCTATGGAAAACTGGATGAAAGAACTCGGACTTATTATGAAAATCTCAGAACTTGGTGCTACTGATGATATGATTGAGGGTATCGCTGACGGAACTTTTATTATGGACGGTGGTTATAAGGTTCTTACACGTGAAGAAATCGTACAGATTCTGAAAGAAAGTATGTAATGAAAAACGAAAATTATTACTGATACACGACAGATTGTGAAAACAGCAAAATAATCCGGAATTTTTAATAAAAAGGAGAATTACATTATGAATACATACAAATCAACCGACAGAACACAGCTTACAACACATTTCAATTTAAGTGAATTTAAATGCAAATGTGGCGGAACTCATGATACATATCTTGATTTAACCCTCGCAAACAAGCTTGAACAACTTCACAAAGCTCTGAACTGCTCAAAAATAATTATAAATTCGGGTTACCGCTGTGCGTTCCACGACAGAAACGTGGGTGGAAACGGGTCAGGTATGCATACCCAAGGACTCGCTGCAGATATAGTCTGCTATGATAAGGACGAAAAAAGAATCAGTTCCAAAATCGTATCATGTGCCGCTCAGGATATTGGGTTCGGAGGTATTGCAAATATTGACAGTACATATACCGCAACCCATGTCGATACACGTACCTCAAACTTCTGGAAAGGCGATGAAGTTATTACATTAAGTTACAGCATATGTACAGACTTCTACAGCTATTACAAGCTCAGCAAGGAGGACGTTTACGGTGCTGATACTCAGAAAAAGACTAAAGAAATCACGATTATAATTGATGGTGTAACCTACATCGGTACAGTCAGCGAAAAAGAAAATTAAACTGAAAGCCTTTGCTCATAGACGATTCAAAAGAGAAGAATCATGATGAATCACAATCATATATTCAACAGAACAAGAAGAAAGCTCATGTCCATGATTATCGCCGTAATATAGCTCTGTGAATCTATCAGCGCGCAACTTAGTTCTTCATTCCTTCCTGCATTTGTCCTTGCTCGACAGTAAAAGCTCCATATGATATAATGTGGCAGATAATCGTGTGGCATCATTCTCCACTGACACACACCGGAAGAACTAAAAAAATTCTTGGAGATGACAATGTGGCTATTACACTTTCAATAAAATAAGTTAAAGGAGAACTTGTATTATGAATAAGAAAATTGTACAGACCGCCGGAAAAGAACAGCTCGGAGAATTTGCACCGATGTTTGCTCATCTCAATGATGATGTACTGTTCGGAGAGGTATGGAACAAAACAGCAATAGATGTAAAGACAAAGTGCATCATTACAGTAGTATCGCTTATGGCATCAGGAATTACCGATACATCGCTAATATATCATTTGCAGAACGCCAAAGCAAACGGAGTTACAAAAGAGGAAATTGCGGCAATTATAACTCATGCAACTATGTATGTCGGCTGGCCGAAAGGCTGGGCTGTATTCAGACTTGCGAAAGATGTATGGAATGAGAAAGTTCCTGAAATGACTGAAAAGGAAAAGTATCAGAATACAATTTTCTTCCCGATTGGTGAAACTAATGACGCTTTCGCGCAGTATTTTGTGGGACAGAGTTATTTAGCTCCCATATCAACAGAGCAAGTACCGATTTTCAACGTCACATTTGAGCCTGCCTGCCGCAATAACTGGCACATACATCGCGCAAAAAACGGCGGCGGTCAGATGCTTATTTGTGTCGGCGGTCGTGGATACTATCAGGAATGGGGAAAAGATGCTGTTGAAATGAATCCCGGAGACTGCATCAATATTCCTGCTAATGTGAAACACTGGCACGGTGCTGCTCCTGATTCATGGTTTTCGCATCTTGCTGTTGAAGTGAACGGCGAAGAAACAGGCAATGAATGGCTTGAAGCCGTTTCAGATGAAGAATATAATAAATTAAAATGATTGGAGAAACATTATGAAAAAGACATTGTTGACAATATTTTCAGTTTTATACATTTTTACAGTCGGCTGCGGAGATTCTAAGGGAGAAAGTGATATTAATTCTGAAAATCCGATTGTGGATACACAGGATATAACATCAGAACCGGCTGAATCAGAAGAAACACCTGCTGAAAGTTCTGATACGATTTCAGAATCTGAAACTAAAGATGAATCAGGCAGTCCAGCAGGCGGAACTCTGATAGCTTATTTTTCCGTTACGGGTACAACAAAAGATATTGCAGAGCGTATAGCTTCATTCACAGATGCTGATTTGTATGAAATAATTCCTGCTGACTCTTACAGCCCTGAAG
This sequence comes from uncultured Ruminococcus sp., assembly GCA_947176565.1. Taxonomy (GTDB): domain Bacteria; phylum Bacillota; class Clostridia; order Oscillospirales; family Ruminococcaceae; genus Ruminococcus. Next base: position 103 of record CAMWRC010000211.1, on the reverse strand, counting down.
ACCTTGACTGGCGTAATGAGAACAGCCGAGTTTCAACTGAACGTGAGGATTTGAATGCCCGTCCTGAAATCGCAAGCGGAAAGATTTCGCTTGACAGCTATTC